>JAEXRB010000119.1 GCA_023438325.1 Pseudomonadota bacterium
TCCAGATCTCCACGCCGGTCGTGAACACGTCCGGATCCCACAACTTGATCAAAAATCCGCTGATCTGAGCGAGAATGACCGTGAATGGCTCGGTCACGTAATCGTTGCCAAACGTGGTAATGCGCAACGAAAACAGTGTGACCAGCAAGACAATGAAAACCACGAAAAAACGGATCATCCTGATCTGTGTCGGTGCAGGCCCCTGATGGGCACGGAATCGCAATGCTAGCATCGTCGGGATGAAATCCGCCCCCAACCTCGTCCTGATCGGCCCGATGGGTTCTGGCAAGTCCTCGATCGGGCGTCGCTTGGCCGAACGCCTGTCCCTGCCCTTCGTGGATGCAGACCGCGAGATCGAGCACCGCACCGGCGCGACCATCCCGCTCATCTTCGAACTGGAAGGCGAAACCGGCTTTCGCGCGCGCGAGCACGAAACGCTGGCAAACCTGTGCGCCGGCCACGGCCAGGTGATCGCCAGCGGCGGCGGCGCGGTACTGCATCCTGATACCCGCGCGCTGCTGCCCGCGCGCAGCTTCGTGCTGTATCTGGCGGTGGATCTTGAAACGCAATTGCGCCGACTCGCCAATGACCGCGGCCGCCCGCTGCTGCAACAAGGCAACCGGCGCGAACTTCTGCAACGCATCGGCGAAGAACGCGCACCGATCTACGCGCAACTGGCCGATCTTCGCTACGACACCGGCCGCGCCGGCGTACGCCATGCTGTGGAACAGATCCTCGACCTGCTTCGCCAGCACTGGCGCCTGACCCAGCCCCTGCCCGCTCCACTGGATACCTCTGCGTGACTTCCGATTCCACCCGCCGCCTCAGCGTCGAGCTCGGCGCTCGCCGCTACCCCATCCACATCGGCCCCGGCCTCATCGAGCACGACGACTGGCCGGCCCTGATCCGTGGCCGCCACGTATTGGTGATCAGCGACGAAAATGTCGCCCCGCACTATCTGGCACGCGTATTGGCGCGGCTGAACGACAAGACCACCGCCACCTTCGTCATGCCGCCGGGCGAAAGCGAAAAGACCCTGGCACGATTCGGTGACGCGCTTGCGCGACTGGCCCAACTCAAGGCCAACCGCGACGCCACCGTGGTGGCCCTCGGCGGCGGCGTGGTCGGTGATCTTTCCGGCTTCGCGGCGGCCTGCTGGATGCGCGGCATCGCCTTCGTGCAACTGCCCACCACGCTGCTGGCGATGGTGGATTCCTCGGTCGGCGGCAAAACGGCGGTGGATCTGCCACAGGGCAAGAACCTCGTCGGTGCATTCCACCAACCGGCCGCCGTGATTGCCGATACCGATGTGCTCGCCACCCTGCCCGCACGCGAACTGTCTGCCGGCCTGGCCGAAGTGGTGAAGTACGGCGCGCTCGGCGATGCGGCGTTCTTCACGTGGCTGGAAACGCACGCCGACGCCCTTTTGGCACGTGAACCTGCCTCGGTTGCCGAGGCCATCGAACGCAGCTGCCGACACAAGGCCGCGATCGTGGCGCGTGATGAAACCGAGCAGGGTGACCGCGCCCTGCTCAACTTCGGCCACACCTTCGGGCATGCACTGGAAACCGCCAGCGCCTATGGCAGCCTGCTGCATGGCGAAGCGGTGGCCATCGGCATGGTGCTGGCGGCGCGACTATCCGCACAGTTGGGTCTGGCGCCGGCTCAGGACGGCGAACGCCTCGGCGCGCTGTTGCAACGCATGAACCTGCCCACCGCATTGCCGCAAGGCTCCGACCCGGCGCACCTGCTGGATCTGATGCGGCTGGACAAGAAAAACCTCTCCGGCCGCCTGCGCCTGATCCTGTGGCGCGGCCTGGGCCGTGCCTTCATCGCACCAGATGTGGATGAGGCCGCCGTCCTCGACTGTCTCCGTGCAGCAGCGGCCCGGTAGAATGCCGTGATGCACCTCTATATGCAGCAACCCGCCGCCGGCCTGCCGGCCCCACGTTTCATCCGTCTCGTGCTCGAACAGGACCTGCTTGGCGGCTGGGAACTGATCCGCGAGGCCGGCCACATCGGCGGCAAAACCCAGCTCAAGCGCGAACTGTTCACCGATCGCGCACAAGCCATCGAAGCCTTCGAGAAACTCCGCACCGTGCATGCCAAGCGCGGTTTCATGGCGCCCGACGCCCCGTAACTTTCTTGCGAGTCCCCTGATGAAAAACGATCGTTTCCTGCGCGCCCTGAGGCGCGAGCCCGTGGATTGCACGCCCGTCTGGATCATGCGGCAAGCCGGCCGTTACCTGCCCGAATACCGCGCCACCCGCGCCCGTGCCGGCAGCTTTCTGGCATTGGCGAAAAACCCGGAGCTGGCCTGTGAAGTCACGCTGCAACCGCTGGCGCGTTTCGAGCTGGATGCCGCGATCCTGTTTTCGGACATCCTCACCGTGCCCGACGCCATGGGCCTTGGCCTGTATTTCGCTGACGGCGAGGGCCCGAAGTTCGAGCGCCCGATCCGCAGCGCCGCGGATGTCGCCAAACTCGCCGTGCCCGACATCGGCACCGACTTGCGCTACGTCACCGATGCCGTTTCGCTGATCCGTCGTGAACTGGACGGCCGCGTGCCGCTGATCGGCTTCTCCGGCAGCCCGTGGACGCTGGCGTGCTACATGATCGAAGGCGGCGGCAGCGACAACTTCGCCCGCATCAAGGCGATGATGTACAACGAACCGGCCACGCTGCATCGCCTGCTGGAAGTGGTCACCGATGCCGTCATCGCGTATCTGGCCGCGCAGCGCGAAGCCGGCGCACAAGCCCTGCAAGTGTTCGACACCTGGGGCGGCGTGCTGTCGCCTGATTGCTATCGCGAATTCTCGCTGCGCTACATGCGCCGCATTGCCGAATCCCTGCCGCGTGGCGAGGGTGCCGACCGCACCCCGCTGATCGTGTTCGGCAAAGGCAACGCCCCGCATCTTGAAGCGCTGGCCGACATCGGTGCCGAAGGCATCGGCGTGGACTGGCTGGTATCGCTGGAAGACGCCCGTCGTCGCACCGGCGGCAAGGTCGCACTACAGGGCAACCTCGACCCGGCCGTACTGTTCGCCTCGCCCGAGCGGATTCGCGAGGAAGTGGGCAAGACCTTGCAAAGCTATGGCGCCGGCCCCGGTCACATCTTCAACCTCGGCCATGGCGTCACGCCAGACGTGAACCCCGAGCACATGAAGGCCTTGGTGGATGCGGTACACCAGTTGAGCCGCGTGGCATAAGCCCTCTTATTCATGGCGAAGCCGCCGCAGCGGCTTCGCCATGAGTGACATCAGCGCGAACTGGGCGTGATGCCGAGTTCTTCCAGAATCGCCGGAGCTGGGTGCACTTCGTCCATGACCCACAGCATGTAGCGCGAATCCACGTGGATGGTGCGCGTGATGGCCGGGTCGAACACCCAGTTGGACGCCACCGATTCCCATATCCCGTCGAAGATCAGGCCCACCAGTTCGCCCTTGGCATTGAGCGTGGGCGAGCCGGAGTTACCGCCGGTCACGTCCAGATCCGCCAGATAGTTCACCGGCACATCCTTCAGCGAATCCACCGCCCAAGGGCCGAAGCGGCGCTGCGCGATGGCATCGAGCTGAGCCTGAGTGGCATCGAAAGGATCGATGCCGGTGTGCTTTTCCACAAGACCACGGGTGGTGCTGAACGGCTCGTAGGTCAGGCCATCGCGCGGGCTCACGCCCATGACGTTGCCGAAGGTGATGCGCAAGCTGGAGTTGGCATCCGGATAAGTGGCGCGATTCTGGCTGGTGCGGTAATCGATCAGCGCCTGCATGTAACCGGGCTGGAGCCGCGCCAGCGCACCGTTGAATGACTTGCGCGCGTTTTCCTGCTGCTTGAGCGCCGGCGACAACGCCGCAGCCAGTTGCAGGAAACTGTCGTCGCTGGCGTCGAGGGTTTTCAGATCGGCATTGAAGGCGACAAGGCGCGCATCGGTGGCATGGAGCTTGGTGCCTGCATAAAGCGCATCGAGCTTTGCCGCCAGGCCTGCGGTCGAAGGCGCATCGCCGGAAAGCCCGGCCCACGCATCCAGTTCAGGCAGGCGCTGGTCGGCCGGCAATGCGGCGTACTTGTCGAACCAGTAGCCGAGCATCTGGCGATCCACGCCCACATCCAGACGCCGCTCGAGCTGGCGCTGCCCCGCCTCGATGGCCGGCCAGTCGCGTTCCTGAAAACCGGCTTCGCGGCTGGCATCTGGAATGGCACGTTCCTGTGCCAGCCGATACAGCGTATTGGCCGAACCCAGCAAGCCCGAACCCGCCAGCGCCGCGACGATACGATCGCGCTCGCGGGTGGCGCGTTGCGTGTCGATCAGCGCGACGTATTGATGATAGTTGGAGAGCGCCTCGCGCCCGGCGCGGCCCTTCCCTTCCAGCCACGCGACGAGTCCGGCTTCCTCGCGATGCTTGATGCCCGAGGCATCGGCGCGGGCAAAACCTTCCAGCATGCCGGCCATGTTCTTGCGGCCGTTGTTCCAGCTCGCCAGCGAATTGGCGTATTTGATCGCCACGTCCGGGTCAGCCTTGCCGGCGGTTTCGGCCATGCCGATGAGGTCGTCGAAAATCTGGATCTGGGTCGGATACGTCCATGCGATGGCATCGTCGATCTGACTGGCGAGCTGGTATCGCTGGGTGCGGCCCGGATAACCGGCCACCATCACGAAATCACCGTTGGATACGCCCTGCCTGGCCACCGGCAGGTAATGCTTCGGCTGGTACGGCACGTTGTCGGTGGAATACGGCGCAGGCTTGCCGTCCGGGCCGACATAGGCACGGTAGAACGTGAAATCGCCGGTCTGGCGCGGCCACTGCCAGTTGTCGATGTCGCCACCGAACTTGCCGATGGCTTCCGGCGGCGCGTAGGCGATGCGCACATCGCGGATTTCCATCTGGCGGAACAAGCGGTACTGCACCCCGCCGAAGTGCGAGAACACGCGGCAGCGGTATTGCCCATCGGCCTCGCACTCGGCCACCAGATTCTTCTGTGCCGCATCGATCGCATCGTTGCGCTGGCGATCACTGGCCTTCTTCGAGATGCCACCCAGCACCTTGGCCGTCACATCGCTGATGTCCTGCGTCACCCAGATGCGCGTGCCGGGGCCGGCAGACGGCTCATCGGCCAGCGAGTCGGCCACGAAGCCATCGCGCAGCATGTGGTTTTCAGGCGTGGAGTTGAGTTGCAGCGCGCCATAGGCGCAATGGTGATTGGTGACCACCAATCCGTTGGGCGAAACGAACGAAGCCGTGCAGCCGCCCAGCGACACCACCGCGCCCATGGGCTGGCCGGAAAGATCCGAGAGCGTGGCCGGATCAAGCTTGAGGCCTGCATGCTTGAGTGCATCGGCAACCTGAGGCAATTGTTCGGGTGTCCACATGCCTTCGACGGCAATGGCGGGCAGCGCGGCCAGAAGGCCCGCGCACAAAACGGAAAGGCGCATCGACATATTTCCAAAGGATTCAAACAGGAACCGCCGAGTATAGGTGCCATTCCCGGCCGGCTGGATGCGCCATTGGTCATCAGCGTGCAGGAAGGGCGGCAGGCCTATAATTCCGCTTTTACTCTCGCCAGCCCAAGGAACCACCATGTCCCAAATGAAGAGAGCGCTGGTGAAGCGCGAAGCGGTGCGCGGCATCTGGATGGAAGAAGTCCCCGTCCCCACCATCGGCCCCAATGAAGTACTCATCAAGGTCGAAAAAACCGCAATCTGCGGCACCGACCTGCACATCTTCCTGTGGGACGACTGGAGCCAACGCACCATCCAGCCGGGCCTGGTCATCGGGCACGAGTTCGTCGGGCGCATCGTGGCGCTGGGCGAAGGCGTTACCGGCTACCAACTGGGCGATCGGGTTTCCGCCGAAGGCCACATCGTCTGCGGCCATTGCCGCAACTGCCGCGCCGGACGTCAGCACCTGTGCCCGAACACGGTCGGCATCGGCGTCAACCGCCACGGCGCATTTGCCGAATACATCGCGATGCCGGCCTCCAACCTGTGGCCGATCCCCGACCAGATTCCTTCCGAACTGGCCGCCTTCTTCGATCCCTATGGCAACGCCGCGCACTGCGCGCTGGAGTTCGACGTGATCGGTGAAGACGTGCTCATCACCGGGGCCGGCCCCATCGGCATCATCGCGGCAGGCATCTGCAAGCACATCGGCGCACGCAACGTGGTGGTGACCGACATCAACGACTACCGCCTCAAGCTCGCCGCCGACATGGGCGCCACGCGCGTGGTGAACGTGGCCAAGCAATCGCTCAAGGACGTGGTGAAAGACCTGCACATCGAAGGTTTCGACGTGGGTCTGGAAATGAGCGGCAACCCGCGTGCTTTCGGCGACATGCTCGATTGCATGTATCACGGCGGCCGCATCGCCATGCTCGGCATCATGCCGCGCGGCGCCGGCATCGACTGGGACAAGGTGATCTTCAAGGGCCTCGTGCTGCACGGCATCTACGGCCGACGCATGTACGAGACCTGGTACAAGATGACGCAGATGGTGCTTACCGGCTTCCCGCTGCAGAAGGTACTCACCCACCAGATCCACATCGACGATTTCCAGCGCGGCTTCGAACTGATGGAAGCCGGCGCCTGCGGCAAAGTCGTCTGCAACTGGAACTGAGATGAAAAATCACGCCCTGCGCATCCTGTTGCTCGCCGCCCTGTCCGCTGCCTACAGCCTCTCCGGCGCGGCGCCTGCCGTGCAGAAACCCACAACCGTGGCCGGCAGCGACACCATCGTGGCGCACACCTTGGACAACGGCCTGAAAGTGGTGATCTGGCCTGCACACGACATCCCCAACGTCGCGATCTACACCTGGTTCCGCGCCGGCGGGCGCAATGAATACCCGGGCATCACCGGGCTGGCGCACTATTTCGAACACATGATGTTCAACGGCACCGCCAATCTAGCACCGGGCGAATTTGACCGGGTGATGGAAGCCGCCGGCGGCTCCAACAACGCCTACACCTCAAGCGACGTGACGGTGTATCAAGACTGGTTTCCGAAGGAAGCACTGGAAACCATCCTGACGCTGGAAGCAGACCGCATGGCCAATCTGGATTTCGACCCGGACGTGGTGGAAAGCGAGCGCGGCGTGGTTTTCAGCGAGCGCCGCGCCAGCGTGGACAATCAGCCTTTCGGCGCACTGCACGAACAGATGCAAGCCACCGCCTTCGTCGCCCATCCGTATCAATTCCCGGTGATCGGCTGGCCTTCGGACATCGAGAACTGGAGGGTCGAGGATCTCAAGGCCTTCTACCGCACCTACTACGCGCCCAACAACGCCACGATGTTCATCGTCGGCGATGTGGAGCCCAGGGCACTGCTGAGCCGCATCGAGCATCATTTCGGCAAGATCCCGCGCCAGCCGGAGCCGCGCGCAGTAACGACGACCGAACCCGAGCAGCTAGGCGAACGTCGCGTCGTGGTGGAAAAGCCGGGCGTGCAATCGCCGATCCTCGCGATGGCCTGGCATACCGGCAACGCCAGCGCCGAGGATCAGCGCCCGCTGCAACTCCTGCTCTCCATCCTCGCCAACGGCGAAGCCTCGCGCCTGCACCAGCGGCTGATCGAACGCGACCGCATCGCACTGGATGTGGGCGCGATGCTCGATACCGGCTTTGACCCCGGCCTCGTATGGCTGTACGCCATGCTGCCGCCCGGTGGCGATCTGGCACGCGTGGAGCAGGTCATCGACGAGGAGCTGACGAAGCTGCTCGCCGACGGCGTGAGCGCCATCGAATTGGGCCGCGCGCACAAACAGGCGCAGGCCGATTTCTGGCGCGGCCTGCAAACCATTTCCGGCAAGGCACAGGCATTGGGCACGTTCGAGGTATTCCACGGCGATTACCGCAGGCTGTTCGACGAACCGGCGAAAGTCGTCAGCATCGACGTCGGCGCGCTCGCCGATGCCGCACAGCGCACCTTCCGCCCCGCCAACCGCACCACCGGGCACCTGCGCCCGGCGGCATCCGCAACCACCGCCCCGGCTTCGGAGGACTGATCCATGCGCCCGACTTCGCTTCTCTACGCGCTGGCGCTGCTGCTCTCCGCCAGCGTTGCCCATGCCGGCTTGCGCCTGCCGCCGGACGAATCCTTCACCTTGGACAACGGCGCAC
>JAEXRB010000217.1 GCA_023438325.1 Pseudomonadota bacterium
GTTTCAACGGCAGCTCATCGCCTATCGCCGTCATCCCGCACGAGGGTGAGATATACATCGGTGGCACCACCGTCGCAGGCACCCTGCCGGCATCGGAACAAGGTGCGCAACCCACCAGCCCCGGCGGCGTCTGTGGGTTTGCCGCGCGCCTCAATACCGGCCTCAGCCAGTTCTTGATGTCCACCTTCGTCGCCTGTGACGGACGCGTGTTGCAGTTCTACGGCATGGGCATCGGCGATGACACGCTGTACCTTGCCGGACGCACCCAGCAAGGCCTGACGTTGCCAGGCGGTGAAGACGGTGCGCAACCGACCAAGTCAGGCGGGTATGACGCCTTCATCATCGCCAGCACCCTCGATCTCGCCGGGCCACGCCCCACCGCCGACCTCGCCGTCACCAAGACCGGCAGCGAAGAGCCCATCGCCAAGCGCTGGGTGCTGTACGAAATCACCGTGAAGAACCTCGGCCCCGACTCCGCACCCGGCGCGCGCATCCAGGATGCGTTGCCACCCGAATTCACTGCCGCCGGCTGGACGTGCACGGGCAGTAGCGGCGCGAGCTGTGCGCAGGCCAATGGCAGCGGCTCCATCGACATGCTGAGCACGCTGCCGGTAGATGGAATGCTCACCTTTGCACTCTGCGGGTACAGCAATGGTGCGGAGCTGATCGTCAACACGGAGCAAGCCAGCGTCGCCGACAACATGCTCGACCCCGTTTCGACGAACAACCATGCCAGCGCCATCACTCAGGATGACGGGCTGTTCTCCGATGGTTTCGAGGATCTCGACCTGCCGCCATGGTGTCCGGCGACGCCATGACCTCAGACGGCGGCAGACACTGCCGCCGCCAGCGCATCCAGCACGCCCTGCATGAGGTCGGCATCGTCGGCCTCGACAGTGACACGGATCACCGGCTCGGTACCGGAGGCACGCAGCACCAGACGCCCACGCCCGGCCAGCTCGGCCTCGGCCTGCTCGCGTGCAGCAATGACGTCCGGGTGGGAAAGCGGCGCACCGCTCCGCACCGGCACGTTCACGGTGCGCTGCGGCAGCGGCTGGTAACCAGCCAGCGCCTCCTCCAGCGTCATTCCGCGACGCGTCAGGGATTCGAGCACCTGCAAGGCACTGACGATGGCATCGCCGGTACTGGCTCGATCCAGACACAGGATGTGGCCGGAGGCTTCGCCGCCCAGCACGCCGCCATGCTCGACCAGAGCGTGATGAACATGGCGATCGCCCACCTTGGTACGGATGAACTCGATTCCGCGCACAAGCAACGCGCGTTCAGCCGCGTAATTGGTCATCAGCGTGCCGACCACCGGGCCACGCAGACGACCGCTGGCTTGCCAGTCGCACGCAAGCAGGTAGATCAGCGCATCACCATCGACGACGTTGCCAGCGCGATCCACGAACAACACGCGATCACCGTCGCCATCGAACGTGATGCCCAACTCCGCACCACGTTCGCGCACGAACGCGGCCAGTGCTTCGGGATGGGTGGAGCCGACGCCGCGATTGATGTTCAGCCCATCCGGGGCATTGCCGATGACGGAAACCTTCGCGCCCAGTTCAGCGAACACGCGCGGTGCAATCTGATACGTCGCACCGTGCGCACAATCGAGCGCGATATGGCGCCCTGTGAGGGAAAAATCCTCCGGCACGGCGGCCTTGCAGAATTCACCATAGCGAGTGGCCGCATCGGCAATCCGCGCCGCCTTGCCGAGCGCTTCGGAAGCCACGGTGGCGAATGCAGCGTCCAGCGCGGCCTCGATAGCCAACTCGGTGGCATCATCGAGCTTTTCGCCGCGTTCGGAAAAGAACTTGATGCCGTTGTCGTGATGCGGGTTGTGCGAGGCACTGATGACAATGCCGGCATCGGCACGCAATGAGCGCACCAGATACGCCACGCCGGGCGTCGGCATCGGGCCAAGCAGGCGCACGTCCGCGCCGGCGGCCACCAGCCCGGCCTCCAGCGCCGATTCGAACATGTAGCCGGAAATGCGCGTGTCTTTACCGATCACCACCACCGGCCTGCGCCCGTCGCGCGCCAACGCACGCCCGGCGGCCCAGCCGAGTTTCAGCACGAAATCCGCCGAGATCGCGCCTTCGCCGACGCGTCCACGGATGCCGTCGGTGCCGAAGTAGCGACGCGCGCTCATGCCGCAGGTTCTTCCACCACCGGTGCCGGCGCCGGCATTGGCTGACGCATCAGCAGCGCCAGTAACGAAGCCAGCTTCTCACGCATTTCGCGACGATCGACGATGGCGTCGATGGCACCGTGGTCGAGCAGGAACTCGCTGCGCTGGAAGCCCTGCGGCAAGGTTTCGCGCACGGTTTGCTCGATCACGCGCGGGCCGGCGAAACCGATCAGCGCCTTGGGCTCGGCCAGGTTCAGATCACCGAGCATGCCCAGACTGGCGGAAACGCCACCGGTGGTTGGGTGAGTGAGCACGGAAACATAGGGCAAACCGGCCTCTCGCATGCGCGCCAGCGCGGCCGAGGTCTTGGCCATCTGCATCAACGAGAACAGCCCTTCCTGCATGCGCGCACCACCGGTGGCGGAGAAGCACACCAAGGGCGTGCGGTGTTCGAGCGCGTACTCGGCAGCGCGGGTGAACTTCTCGCCCACCACCGAGCCCATCGAGCCGCCCATGTAGCGGAATTCGAAGGCGCAGGCGGTGAGCGGGCTGCCCTTGAGCAGGCCATGCATGGCGATCAGCGCATCCTTCTCGCCGGTCTGCTTCTGCGCGGCGCGGATGCGATCGGCGTACTTCTTCGAATCACGGAATTTCAGCGCATCCACCGGTTCAAGCCCGGCATCCAGCTCATGCGCCGTAGCTGGATCGAACAATGCATCGAGCCGGTAACGCGCCGCAACCACCATGTGGTGCCCGCATTTCGGACAGACATAGAGGTTGCGCTCCAGCTCCGGCTTGTACAACACCGCCGCGCAGCTATCGCACTTTTCCCACAATCCTTCCGGCACCGAACCGGTTTTCTTCGTGCCTTCGGTGCGGATGCGCGCAGGCATCAATTTGGTCAGCCAACTCATGGACGAGACGTCATCAAGGTGAAAGGACGGTAGTGTAACGGCTGGGCGGCAGAACGCCGCGCCCGTTGGAGTGCCTGCTGCTTCGCAGTAAAGTTCCCCCATTCCCACGCGAGACGCCGCGATGAGCACACCCAGCCCCACCGCCAACCTGATCGGAATCACCGGCATTGCCCGCCGCCTGGTGCTCGACGGCGCCTTGGCCGAGGCCGACGCGCGGCGCGCGCAGGAGGAAGCCACCAAGGAAAAGAAAACCGTGCCCGTGTGGCTGGCGGAAAAACGCCTGGTCACAGCGGCACAGATCGCGGCAGCCAACGCCATGGAGTTCGGCGTTCCGCTGTTCGATCTGACTTCGCTGGATCTGAAACAGGCACCGACCAAGCTGGTCTCCGAACAGACCATAACCACGCATCAGGCCCTGCCGCTGTTCAAGCGCGGCAACCGGCTGTATGTGGCCATCGCCGACCCGACCAACACGCGTGGCCTGGATGAGATCAAGTTCCAGACCAACCTCTCCACCGAGGCGATCCTGGTGGATTCGGACCAGTTGCGGCGCGGCATCGAGCAAGCCTTGATGGCAACCGATGACTTCACCGCAGGCGGTGACGACGACGACGGACTGGAGAGCCTGGATTCCAGCACAGGCGACGATGACGATGGCGACAGCGCCGGTGGCGTCGATGCGCGCGGCGACGACACGCCGGTAGTGAAATTCGTCAACAAGATGCTGGTGGATGCGATCAAACGCGGCGCCTCGGACATCCATTTTGAACCCTACGAAAGTGAATACCGGGTGCGTTACCGAATGGACGGCATCCTGCGCACCGTGGCCAAGCCACCGATCAAGCTCAGCCCGCGCATCGCCTCGCGCCTGAAGGTGATGAGCGGCCTGGACATCGCCGAGCGCCGCGTGCCGCAGGACGGGCGCATCAAGCTCAATCTGTCCAAGACCAAATCGATGGACTTCCGCGTCAGCAGTTGCCCGACGCTGTTCGGCGAAAAAATCGTGCTGCGTATCCTCGACGGCAGCGCCGCAAAGCTGGGCATCGACATGCTCGGCTACGAGGACGACCAGAAAAAACTGTTCCTCGATGCCATCGAAAAACCCTACGGCATGGTGCTGGTGACCGGCCCCCCCGGCTCGGGCAAAACGGTGTCGCTGGATACCGCGCTCAATATCCTCAACACCGACGGGCGCAACATCTCCACGGTGGAAGACCCGGTGGAAATCCGCGTGCCGGGCATCAATCAGGTGCAGCAGAACAACAAACGCGGCATGACCTTCGCCGCCGCGCTCAAGAGCTTCCTGCGCCAGGATCCGGACGTGATCATGCTGGGCGAAATCCGCGATCTGGAAACCGCCGAAATCGCGGTGAAGGCAGCACAGACCGGCCACATGGTGCTCTCCACCCTGCACACCAACGATGCCCCGCAAACCGTCTCGCGTCTGATGAACATGGGCATCGCCCCGTTCAACATCATTT
>JAEXRB010000232.1 GCA_023438325.1 Pseudomonadota bacterium
CGGCGGAGGTGTGGATGCGGCCTTGGGATTCGGTATCGGGCACGCGCTGCACGCGGTGCGTGCCCGATTCGAACTTCAGTTGCGCATACGCGGCCTGGCCTTCGATGCGCGCGACGATTTCCTTGTAGCCGCCATGTTCGCCGGGATGGGCGCTGAGGATTTCCACCTGCCAGCGGCGGGTTTCGGCGTAACGCGTGTACATGCGGAACAGGTCGCCGGCGAAGATCGCGGCTTCATCGCCGCCGGCGCCGGCGCGGATTTCCAGGAACAGGTTGGCGTCATCGCGCGGATCGCGTGGCAGCAGGAGCACGTTGAGTGCTTCGCTCAGCTCGGAAAGGCGCGTGCTTTGCTGGGTGATTTCCTCGTCGGCCAGATCACGCAGCTCCGGGTCTTCGCGCATTGCCTGCGCCGAGGCCAGCGCAGCGTGGGCGGTGTCGTAGTCGCGCAGCCCATGCACGACATCTTCCAGCTGCGCGTATTCGCGCGAAAGATCGCGGAAGCGCTTGGGATCGGCGCTGAGGCCCGGTTCGGCCAGCAGGCGGCTCACCTCCTCGTGGCGCTCAGCCAGTGCGTCGAGCTTGCGTCGGATGCTGGGTGTCATCGGTGCTGGAAATTGGGGTGTCGTCGCTGGAGGTGTCAAACAGCCTTGCCGCGGCGTGCAGCAGTTCGCGATCGCCTTGCTGTGCTGCCTGGCGCAGCGTGGCGCTGGGTGTATGCAGCAATTTGTTGGTGAGGGTGTGGGCGAGGTAATCCAGTGCGTGTTGCGGGGATTTCCCCTGTGCCAGAAGTTCGGAAGCGCGCGCCAATACGGCATCGCGTGTGGCTTCGCCGCGCTGGCGCAGGCGACGCAGGGTGTCTTGTTCGCCTGAAGCCCGCCACCACGCCATGTAGTGCTCGACCTGCAAGGCGATGATGGCTTCGGCTTGCTCGGCAGCTTCACGGCGCGAGCGGCGGTTTTCGTCGATGACCTGTTCCAGATCGTCGACGCTGTAAAGGAATACATCATCCAGTTGCGCGATGGCGGGCTCGATGTCGCGCGGCACGGCCAGATCGAGCAGGAACATCGGGCGATGCCGGCGCTGGCGCAGCGCACGCTGCACCATGTCTTTCCGCAACACCGGGTCGCGGCTTGCGGTGGCGGAGAGCACGATGTCCGCTTCCGGGAGGTGGCGTTCCAGTTCGTCCAGAGGCAGTGCGATGCCGCCGAAGCGCGAGGCCAGTGTCTGGGCGTGTTCAAGCGTGCGATTGGCGACCAGCAGGCGCTTGACTTTGTGATCGGCCAGATGGCGCGCGGCCAGTTCAATGGTGTCGCCGGCGCCGATCAGCAGGACGGTGGCTTGATCGAGCGCGGTGAACACCTGCTGCGCCAACCGCACGGCAGCGAAGGCGACCGATACCGGGTGGGCGCCGATGCGGGTGTCGGTGCGGGCGCGCTTGGCCACGGCGAAGGTTTGCTGGAACAGGCGATCCAGTGGCGTCTTGAGCGCGCCGTGGTGGCGTGCCGCCTGCCAGGCTTCCTTCACTTGGCCAAGGATCTGCGGTTCGCCCAGCACCATCGAATCCAGGCCGGTGGCGACGCGGAACAGGTGCCGTGCCGCCGCGTCGTCGCGATGGCGATAGAGATAGGCATCAAGCTGATCCGGGCGCAGCTGGCCGAATTGCGCCAGCCAGTGTTCGGGTTGGCGTTCGGCGCCCGGGGTGACGTGACAGTAGATCTCGGTGCGGTTGCAAGTGGACAGCAACGCCGCCTCGGTCACGCCTGGCTGCGTGACGAGTTCGCGCAGGGCATCGGCCAGCACGCCCGGCGCAATCGCGAGTTTTTCGCGCAGTGCGACCGGGGCGGTCTGGTGATTCAAGCCGAGGGCGAGCAGGGTCATCGTGTGCCTGGGTTAGACTTCACATCGTGTCCCCGCACGCGCAAAACGCACACGAGCCAGAGACGATGCAACGATTCACAGTTTACCTGTTGCTGGCCTTGCTCGCGCCGTCCACCGTGCTGGCGAGCGGGTATGGTCAGGCGCTGTCGCCCCTGTTGGAAGGCGAATTCGCATTGCAACAGGGGGAATTTGCCGCCGCCGCGCAGGCCTATGTACGAGCGGCTGATCTCGGCAATGACCCTGTCGTGGCCGAACGTGCGGTGCAGGTGGCACTCAACGCACAGGATGCCGCGCTGGCAACCCAGGCCTTGGCGCGCTGGGGTGCCTTGGCGCCGGATGATGCAGGGTTGGAAGTGGGGCGCTTGCGCGTGGCCTTGCTGGAAAACGATGAGGCCGCTGCCCACGCCGCGCTGGAAACGCTGCTTGCGCGCGAAAAGGGCTGGCGTCAGGCGGTGGCCGCGCTTGCCACCGCACCCCATCGCGAAACCTCCAGTCGCTTGCTGGAAACCTTGCTCGAAGAAGACCGCCTGCCTGACGCCATGGATGCCTGGCTCGCCTTCGGTGGTGTGGCCTTGCGGCTCGAGAACAAGCCGCTGTACGCGCGTCTGGCGCAAGCTGCGGCGCAGCGCTTTCCCGATGAGCCCGGCGCGCTGGTTTGGCAGGCGGAGGAGGCTCTGGCGCGCGGCGATGCCGAAACGGCGCGCCGCACTCTGGACGTTGCATTGGCCTTGCCGGAACTCACGCCGAGCGAGCGTTTGTCGCTGGCTGCGAACTTGAATGCGCTCGGCGATCCTGCGGCTGCCGCCAAGGCGCTGGAAAGTGCGGGTGACGATGATCGCGTTCTGACATCGCGCGCGGCCTACCTGACGCGTTCCGGCGATGATGCCGGCTTGGCGGCGCTGTACGCTGAAACCGTAGCGAAAACGCCCGAGCGCGGCGCTTCTGCGGCGCGCTTGATGCTGCTTGGCCAGTTGGCGGAAATGAATCAGGATGCTCCCGCCGCGATGGCGTGGTATCGGCAGATTCCCGGTGGCCTGCAGCGCGAGCAGGCGCAGTTGCGCATCGCCGTGTTGCTCGAGCAGAGCGGCGAAAAAGGCGCGGCGCTCGATCTGCTTCGCGAAATCCAGGCCAGCGATACCGAGTGGGGCGACATCGTGCGCGATGCCTATCTGGTAGAGGCGGAGATGGCGCGCGGGCGCAATGACGATGTGGCGGAGCTTTCCGCGCTGGATCGTGGCCTTGCCATCTTCGAGGACGACGCGATGCTGCGTTACGGCCGCGCGCTGGCTTACGAGCGTGAAGATCGCGTGGATGAAGCCATCGCGGATCTGCGCACACTGGTTGCGGCAGAGCCGGAGGAAGCCGATTTCCTCAACGCACTCGGCTACACCTTGGTGGATCGCACCCAGGCGCTGGAAGAGGGGCTGGCGTTGATCGAAAAAGCCATCGCGCTCAAGCCCGATGCGCCGGCGATCCTGGACAGTCTGGGCTGGGCCCTGCACCGCCTGGGTCGTGATGCCGAAGCTTTGCCGCACCTGCAGCGCGCCTTTGAAATCCAGCGTGACGCAGAAATCGGCGCACATCTGGCCAGTGTGCTGGCGGCGCTTGGTCAGGCTGACGAGGCGCGCTCGATCCTGCGACTGGCGCGGGAGATCGACCCGAAGAACCGCACCTTGCTTCGTGTCATGCAGGCGCTGTCGGTCGAGGTGGGCGGCGAATGATGCGTGCCCTTTTCATCCTGATTGCGCTGACGTTTCTGGTGGGTTGCGTCAGCACGCCACGACGCACGACGGCTCCGCAAGAGCAGTTGCTTGCGGCCCAGGCGCAACGCGAAGCCATGTTGGCGCAGCGCACGCATTGGCGTCTGAGCGGCCGCCTTGCGGTGTCGGATGGGCGCGATGGTGGCAGTGGACGGCTGGAGTGGGTGCAGGAAGGGGAGCGCTACGAAGTCACGCTCAACGCGCCGGTCACACGGCGCAGCTGGCGTCTGATCGGCGCGCCGGGCTTCGCGCAGCTGGATGGAATCGAGGGCGGGCCATTTCACGGTGACAGTGCGGAAATCCTGCTTTACGAACATTTGGGATGGCTCGTGCCGCTGGCCGATCTGGTGGCGTGGGTGCAGGGTGCGCGGGCGCCCGGCGCAGCGCAGATCGCCTTCCAGCCATCTGGGTTGCCTGCGTTGATCGAACAGAATGGCTGGCAGATCGAATACCGGGCCTTCGAGGCCGATGGCGCGCTGCCGATGCCGTTGCGCGTGTTCGCCACGCGAGGGCAGCAACGGGTTCGGATGCAGGTGGATGCCTGGTCGTTTCCCGGCCTGGATTGATCGTCGCCATGTCCGATGAGGTCGTGCTTTCACCGCAAGATGGCTGGAGCCTGTGGCCGGCGCCGGCAAAGCTGAACCTGTTCCTGCACATCGTCGGCCGTCGTGCCGATGGTTACCATCTGCTCCAGACCGTGTTCCAGTTGCTGGATTGGGGCGACACCGTCGCGTTGCGCGTGCGGCCGGATGGCCGGATCGTTCGCCATCGCGGCGCCGGCGGCGTTGCGGCGCAGGATGATCTTGCGGTGCGTGCGGCACTGGCCTTGCGCGATGCCACCGGCACGATGGCGGGGGTCGATATCGACGTGGAAAAGCGCATTCCGCAAGGCGGCGGCTTCGGTGGTGGCAGTTCCGATGCCGCCACCGTGCTGGTGGCGCTCAATCGCCTGTGGCGGCTCGGGTTGGGCGAGGATGCACTGGCGGACATCGGCTTGTCGTTGGGTGCCGATGTGCCGGTGTTCGTGCGCGGACGCAGCGCATTTGCCGAGGGCGTGGGTGAAGCGCTGACGCCGCTGGTGCTGCCGCGACGTTGGTTCGTACTGATGGATTCGGGCGTCAGCGTACCCACGGCTGAACTCTTCCGCTCTCCGGATTTGACCCGCGATGCCTCGTCCGCGACAATATCCGACTTCGTTTCAGGTTTCGTGCACGGCAATGCGTTCGAGCCGGTGCTGCGCAAGCGCAGTCCGCAGATCGTCGCCGCTCTCGACGCGATGGCTTCCTTCGGGGTGCCGCGTGTCACCGGAACCGGTGGTGGCCTGTTTCTGGCCTTCGATGATCCCGCGCGCGCCCATGAGGTTGCCGCACGGCTGGCGCCACGATGGCGCTGCCAGGTAGCCGAAGGTGTGAGCGAGTCGCCGTTGCGGTGGTGTCCGGCGATGCGGGCGGTGGCCTGAGGTCGCGCGTCGGAAAGAAGACAAATTGGGGCGTCGCCAAGCGGTAAGGCACCGGGTTTTGATCCCGGCATTCGTAGGTTCGAATCCTGCCGCCCCAGCCATTTCGGATGTCGTTGCCCGCACGGGGCGGCACCCGGTTTCCAACTCAAGCATGGCGCGTTGCCGGCGCTACTCAGGTGTGACGTGGATACCGACGGTTTGCTGATCTTCTCGGGCAATGCCAATCGCCCCCTCGCGCAGCAGGTATGTCGCGATTTGGGTGTTCGCTTGGGCAAGGCCATGGTGGGCAAGTTCTCCGATGGCGAAGTCCAGGTGGAGATCGAGGAAAACGTGCGCCGGCAGGATGTGTTCGTCATCCAGCCCACCAATGCACCTTCGGCCGAAAACCTGATGGAACTGCTGGTGCTGATCGATGCGCTCAAGCGCGCCAGCGCCGCCAGCGTCACCGCCGTGGTGCCGTATTTCGGCTACGCCCGACAGGATCGCCGCCCGCGTTCGGCGCGCGTTCCGATCACGGCGAAAGTGGCGGCCAAGATGTTCACCGCCGTGCATGCCGATCGCGTGTTGACGGTGGATCTGCACGCCGACCAGATTCAGGGTTTCTTCGATATCCCGGTCGACAACGTCTGCGCCTCGCCGCTGATGCTGGCCGACATCTGGCGCAGCCACGGCACCAGCAACATCATCGTGGTCAGCCCGGATATCG
>JAEXRB010000301.1 GCA_023438325.1 Pseudomonadota bacterium
GCTTGCCCAGGCTTGTGTGCAGCCGGTCGTCGAACTAGATGCCGACAAGCTGAAGGCAGCGCGGCTGGACGGGCTGGTAAAGGATGGAACGGCGGCACGCAAGGACGACGTCGCACGGGCCTGCACAGTCCTGCGTCGCTGGGCGAACAAGGCAAATCCCGGCGACCATGGTGTCTTGCTGTGGGAGGCCCTCTGGGCTCGCCTGGAACAGATTCCGGCCGACGATCTCTACGGCGTTGCTTTCTCCAGCGACGCCCCTTTGGATACACCTCGCAAGCTGCTGACGAGTGAAGGAACGGCGGCCAAGGCGCTGGCTGCGACCGTGGTGGAGTTTGGTGCCAAGGGGTGGTCGCTGGATGGGGTGTTGGGAGCACATCGCTTTGTGGCGAGCGGGGGGTATCGCTTCCCGATCTATGGCGGATGCCACTCGGCGGGCTATTTCACCGTGGCTTGCAACGATGATGGCGGCAACAAGTTGGGGCCGGATTCCTTGGCGAACAGCTACCTTCAGGTGGTGCGTTTCGGCCCGTCCGGGGTGGAAGCGCACACGTTGCTCGCACACGGCCAGGACGAAGCTGCAGTGGCGGGTGGTCAAGGCGCTGCTCCAGTCGCCCGCTATGCCCGCAAGGCCTGGCTGCGTTTCCCGTTCCGGGAGGATGAGATCGCACGCGATCCCAAGCGTAGTCGTCTTGTGCTGAGTCCCTGAGTTGGAGCGCCGGGATTGCTGGCCCATACTCGCTGCGGATGATCGTAGCGGGTTGGACGGCAGTCTGACCAATCTCGACTTGGAGAGCCCGCGCCTATGACATCGCTGGGCTACCCCGTCGCTCGACGATGCTCCGGCGCCAGCGGGCAAGCGCCGCAATAGCTCTGGCCGGGCAACCTGTAGAACAGGCAGCACTGGCGGTGCAGGGTGATCGTGGTGGCAACACCATCTTCGATTCGGACCGAGTTGCGCTGCCGGCCGTACAGGGGGTTGGGGTGGCCGTTTCGACGTATCGGTTTTTGCAGCAACATTTCTCGGTCTGTAGCGACATGCTCGGCATGGCCGGTCAGTTCAAGCGCCTGGTCGAAAATGGCTTCCAGGTAGCGCGCGGTATTGCCCCAGAGGATCTTCGGCGCAAGGCGAGTTTGTCTGCTGATGGCCTTGAAGAGCGGTTCGAGGTGCTTTTCAAGGAGAGCGTCGTAGCGGGCGCCCGTTGGGCTGCCGGGCATGGGGTGGCCTTCGTGGATGATGTGAAAGCGGATGGGGGCGCCGACATCGTTCAGGCTCACCGCAACATCGCCCGCGTGCATCGGAAAGCTGTGTTGCAGCACGCTCGCCGCGGCGGCGACCGGCGGCAGCAGGGCCCACAGGTAGTCCAGACTCCACGCCGATGCAGCGGCGCGCAGGTCATTGCCTGTAACGCCTAGATGGGTCGCATACCGTCGAAGGATGTGGCCGAGGAGGACGTCATCGTTCGACAGTTGAACGATGGAAATTGCTCCGGTAGGCCATTGGGGGGCGCAGGCCAGCGTCTCACCATAGTCCGCCCATTCGCCCTGAAACAAGGGGGCGAGCAGGGGAATCATCGACGCTCCCTTGGCGCACGGCTGTTCGTCTGATGGCAGGGAGTGGGTTGGAGAATGTCCTGAAGCGGGTGTCTCATGTACCCATGACGTTCTGGACGGGCGGATGTTCACCTAAACAAATGGGCGAGTTGCTCGTCTTGGTGTTGGTGGCTCCAGAACCCGTGGTCAAGCGAGCTGTGTCCGCCTCCCATCCATTTCTTCTCAAGGTGAACCGGTTTGCTTAGCTATCTGATTCAACAGTCGCGCAAGCTGCTGATTGCCGCGGCGCTGGCCAGTGTGACCAGCGGTGTTTGCAGCGTGCTGCTCCTCACACAGATCAACGCGGCTTTGACGGCGACGTCTACGGCGGAGCGCGTGATGCTGGCGTGGCGTTTTGCGGCCTTCGCGGTGGCAGCGATGTTGAGCCAAATGGTGGCATCGGTGCTGTTCGAGCGTTTGAACCAGCGTGCCCATGCCGATCTGCGGCGTTTCATTTCCGCGCGGGTGATCGCAGCGGACTTTCGCCGGCTGGAGGAAATTGGCGGCCCGAAGGTGCAATCGGCCTTGTCGGAGCACAGCACGCAGGTGGCCGAATTCTTCGTGAGTTTCCCGACGATCCTGGTGAACGCCATCATTGTGTCGGGATGCCTGACCTACATGGCCTGGCTCTCCTGGCAGGTGTTTCTGGCGGCCGTGCTGGTCATTGGGCTGGGTTCGCTGGGCTATCACCTTGCGCACCTGCGGGCGATTCGGCATCTGGACGTGGCCTCCAAGGAGCAGGATCGCTTGTTCGATCACTTTCGCTCGCTGGTGGAGGGGGCCAAGGAGTTGCGCCTGCATGCCGCCAAGCGCCGGCGCTTTTCCGATGACGTGCTGGGCGGCTCGATCGAGACCGTGCGGCGCGAACGCGCGTTCGGCATGTCGGTGTTTCTTGTGTCCTCCGCATGGGGCAACTTCCTGATCTACGGTTTCATCGGGCTGGTGCTGTTCGTGCTGGTGGGGGACGTACCCGAGCGGGGGCGCATCATGACCGGCTTCGCGCTGGTTTTTGTGTACATGGTCGCGCCCCTGGAAAACCTGCTGCTGGCCTTGCCTCGCGCCAATCTGGCGAAGGTGTCCGGCGCCCGCATCGACGAGATCACGCAGCAGCTCGAACACACCGAAAGCGATGAGGTGTCAGGGCCTGCGCCGCGCTTAGTAGGGCTGGTACTGCAAGGCATCAGCCATCGCTACTACCACGAAGGCGTGGACGACCTGTTCACCCTAGGGCCAGTCGATCTGGCCTTTTCTCCCGGGCAGATCACTTACCTGGTGGGGGGCAACGGCAGCGGCAAGACCTCGCTGGCCAAGCTGCTGGTGGGCCTGTACCGGCCAGAGCAGGGCGCCATCCTGATCAACGGCGAGCCGGTCGGCGATGCCAACCGCGACCGCTATCGCCAGACCTTCTCGGCAATCTTTTCGGATTTCCATCTGTTCGAGCACATGCTCGATGCCGCATCGGCCGAACTGGATGCGCAGGGCAACGCGCTGCTGGAGAAGCTCCATCTGCAACACAAAGTGCAGGTGTGCGACGGCGCCTTCACGACGCGGGCCTTGTCCCAGGGGCAGCGCAAGCGGCTGGCCTTGGTGGTCGCCTACCTGGAGGATCGACCCTTCCTGGTGTTCGATGAATGGGCCGCCGATCAGGACCCGGTGTTCAAGGAAGTGTTCTACCGGGAACTGCTGCCCGAGCTGAAGGCCAAGGGCAAGGCGGTGTTGGTGATCTCGCATGATGACCGCTACTTCCATCTGGCCGATCGTCTGATTCGCATGGAGAACGGCCAAGTCATCGCGATCGAGACGCCTACCGACCACACATCGCTGAAATCGCCGTCCGCCAATCTGACCGCCGTGTCATGACGCTTGGGCGGAATGGCGTCGCCCGCCGGCGCTGGGGGATCGATCGCCCTTTGCTCGTGCTGGTGCACCGCTGGGTGGGGCTGGTCATGGCCGGCTTTCTGCTGGTTGCCGGCCTGACCGGGGCGCTGCTGGCCTGGAATGACGAGCTGGAGGCAGCCGTCAGCCCGCAGTTGTTTCGCGTGACGCCACCAGCGCCCGATGCCGCACCGGTGGATGCGCTGGTATTGCG
>JAEXRB010000033.1 GCA_023438325.1 Pseudomonadota bacterium
GGAAAACAGCGTCGTGGTGCTGACGGCCGACCATCATGTGTTTCCGAGCCCGCGAATGAAGCGATTGTTCGGTGCCGATGCGGTTAATGATCGGCGCCTGCCCCTGCTCGTGCTCGGCAAAGATCTACCGTCCTCCTCCGTCGCTTCCGGTGCAAGTTACGATCTGGCTCCGACCGTGCTCGACCTGCTCGACGTGCAGACCGATGTCCGTTTCGCATTAGGTCGCTCCCTGCTGCGCCCCGAATCTTCGCGCGACTACTACCCCACCCGCTTCATTGATTTCCACCACGGCGAAGTCGCCCGGCTCAAGGATGCTGGCTGTGATACCAGTATCCCGGCACCACCGCTGACCGTGTGCGAGAAGAATTCGCTGTTGACCCTGCTGCGTGTCCAGAACGCCGGATACTCCATTCAAACATCCACGCAACTGGATTGCGCCGTGGACGATGGCATCCGTATCCACGTCCCTGCCGGGCAAGATGAAGCGATCCGTTTTTTCATTAGCGGCGAGGATCATGCAAGTCGCTTCACATGGAAGGCGCGCGCCAGTCAGGAAAACAAGCCCGGACTCTTCATCGCGGCCTTCTCGCCGCAAGGTGAGCTGCTGGATCGGATATTCATGCACGCACACGAGGCCGTCGCGCTGAAGGCGCCGCCAACCATCGACGGCGCCAGCCAGCATCTGTTTGTCTGGCGAAGCGAAAGTGTTCCGCCCGCGTGGCTGGCCAAGCAAGCGGTGACGAGTTTGGCCGTGGCAATGGACAACCTGGGAGGCTGGCATCATTTACCACGGCTTGCCACGAACGAGGCAATCCAATTCGTTCTTCCCTCGACGGCTTGCACGCTCTGGCAGGACGGCGTGATCTCCTCCGAACTGCTGGATCAGCATCTGAATGCCGCAGCGGAAGGCGCCACGCGTCTGGACCCCGATTCGACCTTCTGCCCTGTTCTTCAATGGGGGCCTTTGGAGGTATTTGCAGGCGAGCGATTCAATCCGCAGCCTGATGGCAGCTCGGCCTTCTGGCTCAAGACCGACTGCGCGCCGCCACGCGCAATGCTCCGCTTTGACGGCCACCTGCTTGAAACCATGCGCGATGTTTCCGTGCTCACCGCACAATTGGATGCAGATCCCTACTTGCGCCAGGAAGGCGAATGGCCGCTGGAGCTTTACGATCCGGATACCCGCCAGCACCTGCCCATCGGCACGCTGCGCATACTCCCTGCTCGCGCTCCGTGATGCGAGCGGTTCCGACAACCTCGGAACAGACGCCGCACCCACCGCATTGAATCGGCTTTTCCAACAGGACGTGCTGTCGGACAGATAGTGCATGCGTGGCTGAAACGTGTCTGTTGCTCATTCCGATGCAAGCGCAGCGCTCATGCTCGCGCATGACTGCGATTGCGGGTACTATACTGCCCTACAGTATCAACTCCATCGCGCCGATGCCGCACTCTCCGGAAGAAAAGAAGAAGGTTCTGGCCCGGGTGCGGCGCATCCGCGGTCAGTGTGATGCGCTCGAGCGCGCGCTGGAATCCGGTGCCGATTGCGCCCCGGTGCTGCAACAGATCGCCGCCATTCGCGGCGCGGTCAATGGCCTGATGTCAGAAGTGATGGAAGCCCATATCCGTGAGGAATTCGGCCAGCCGGCCGCGTCCGACACTCAACGCGCCAGTCGTGTTGCCGAAATGGCGGCACTGGTGCGCTCCTATCTCAAGTAACCCTCGGAGAACATCATCGTGAAATCCCGTGCTGCCGTTGCCTTTGCTGCTGGTGAACCGCTGAAGATCGTCGAAATCGACGTGGCGCCGCCGAAAAAGGGAGAGGTGCTGGTCAAGATCACCCATACCGGCGTTTGCCATACCGATGCCTTCACGCTGTCAGGTGATGATCCAGAAGGCCTGTTCCCGGTCGTGCTTGGCCATGAAGGCGCAGGCATCGTGGTGGAAGTGGGTGAAGGCGTGACCTCGGTGAAGCCGGGCGACCATGTGATTCCGCTCTACACCGCCGAGTGTGGCGAGTGCCTGTTCTGCAAATCCGGCAAGACCAACTTGTGCGTGGCAGTACGCGCCACCCAGGGCAAGGGCGTGATGCCGGACGGCACAACGCGCTTCAGCTACAACGGTGAGCCCATCTACCACTACATGGGCTGCTCGACCTTCTCCGAATACACCGTGGTAGCCGAAGTCTCGCTTGCCAAGGTCAACCCGGAAGCCAACCCCGAGCATGTCTGTCTGCTCGGCTGCGGTGTCACCACCGGCATCGGCGCGGTACACAACACCGCCAAGGTGCAGGAGGGCGATTCGGTTGCGGTATTCGGCCTGGGTGGCATCGGCCTTGCCGTGATTCAAGGTGCGCGCCAGGCCAGGGCCGGGCGCATCATTGCCATCGATACCAACCCGTCCAAGTTCGAGCTGGCCAAGCAGTTCGGCGCCACCGATTGCGTCAACCCGAAGGATTTCGACAAACCGATCCAGCAGGTCGTGGTCGAAATGACCGGCTGGGGTGTGGACCACAGTTTCGAGTGCATCGGCAACGTCAACGTGATGCGTGCGGCGCTGGAATGCGCGCATCGTGGCTGGGGCCAGAGCGTCATCATCGGCGTGGCTGGTGCGGGGCAGGAAATCAGCACGCGGCCGTTCCAGCTTGTGACCGGCCGCAAATGGATGGGCACCGCCTTTGGTGGCGTGAAGGGACGCAGTCAACTGCCCGGCATGGTCGAGGATGCGATGAAGGGCGACATCGAGCTCGCGCCTTTCGTCACCCACACCATGCCGCTCGACGAGATCAACGAAGCCTTCGATCTGATGCATGAGGGCAAGTCGATCCGCAGCGTCGTCCGCTACTGAGGAAGGTATTTCCGATGGAACGCATCGAACACCGGGCCTGCTTCGGCGGCCAACAGAACGTCTACCGACACACATCCACCGTGCTTGGCTGCACGATGAACTTCGCCGTCTATCTGCCGCCGCAGGCCGAGGCTGAACGCCTTCCGGTGCTGTATTGGCTTTCCGGCCTCACCTGCACCGAACAGAACTTCATCACCAAGGCCGGAGCCCAGCGTTATGCGGCCGAGCATGGGGTGATTCTGGTCGCGCCCGACACCAGCCCGCGTGGCGACGATGTGCCGGATGCCGAAGGCTACGACCTGGGCAAGGGCGCAGGCTTCTACGTCAATGCCACTGCCCTGCCCTGGGCGCGGCATTACCGGATGTACGACTACATCGTCGAAGAGCTGCCGGCGCTGGTCGAAGCTCAATTCCCCACCACCGATGCGCGTGCGATCTGTGGCCATTCGATGGGCGGGCACGGCGCGCTGGTGATCGCGTTGCGCAACCCGGGGCGCTACCGCAGTGTCTCGGCGTTTTCGCCGATCGTTGCGCCCTCGCACGTGCCGTGGGGCGAGAAAGCCTTGGGCGCGTATCTCGGCCCGGATCGCGAGGCATGGAGGCAGTACGACGCCAGCGAGCTGGTGAAAACGGCGACCGAAAAGCTGCCGATCCTGATCGACCAGGGCCAGGCCGACGAATTCCTCGAAGCACAGCTCCAGCCTTGGCGATTGCAGGAAGCGGCCGATGCGGCCGGGCATCCGGTGATCCTGCGCATGCAGCCCGGTTACGACCACAGCTACTACTTCATCTCCAGCTTCATCGGCGAGCACATCGCGCACCATGCCCGCGCATTGCGAGCGGGATAAGGCTCAATCCTTCACCACCAGATTGGGGAAGGCGATGGATTTGTTCCGGGCACGCTGCGACAGCTGCCCGGATGCCTTGCGCGCGATGTCGCGATAAGCCGCCGCGACAGCCGACTCCGGCTGCGCCACAACCGTGGGCGCGCCACCGTCGGCCTGTTCGCGGATCGTGATATCCAATGGCAACGACCCGAGCAGGGGAACATCGTACTGCTCGGACATGCGCGCACCGCCGCCGCTGCCGAACACGTGCTCGGCGTGGCCGCAGTTGGAGCAGACATGGATCGCCATGTTCTCCACGATGCCCAGTACCGGCACTTCGACTTTCTCGAACATGCGCAACGCGCGGCGCGCATCAAGCAGTGCGATGTCCTGCGGCGTGGTGACGATCAGCGCGCCTGAAACCGGTATGCGCTGGGACAGCGTGAGCTGGATGTCGCCCGTGCCGGGAGGCAGGTCGATGATCAGGTAATCCAGATCCTGCCATGCGGTTTCGTTGAGCAACTGCTGGAGCGCCTGCGTGGTCATCGGGCCGCGCCAGATCATCGGCGCGTCTTCGTCGATCAGGAAGCCGATCGACATGGCCTGCACGCCATGCGCGCGCATCGGCACGATGCGCTTTTCATCCACCGTTTCCGGCCGCCCGGAAATCCCCAGCATGCGCGGGATGCTGGGGCCGTAGATGTCGGCGTCGAGCACACCGACGCGGGCACCTTCGGCGGCCAGGGCCAGCGCGAGGTTGACCGCCGTGGTGGATTTGCCCACACCGCCTTTGCCCGATGCCACCGCGAGGATGTTCTTCACGCCCGGAATCGGGCTCAGCGACTTCTGCACTTGATGGCTGGCGATGCGCGAAGTCACCGACACCGTAGCGCCGGAAATCGACGGATCCGCCCGCAATGCACCTTCGGTCATCTCCGCCAGGGCCGCATGCCAACTCGAGGCCGGATAGCCCAGCACCAGCTCCACGGCCACCTTGTCGCCATCCACGCCGATACCGCGCAGGTGTCCGCTGGTCACCAGATCGTTGCCGGTGTGGGGATCTTTCACCCGCGCCAGCAGCGCGCGAACGTGGTCTTGAGTGATGGACATGTCGCAACAACCTGTAGAAAGCGCGGGATGCGCTCGACCCTTCGAATTGTAACGGCAGTGATCCTCCTGACGAGGCACATGCCGCCTTGGTGCGCGATTCTGGGATAATCACCGGCTGCCCCGAAAAGCCATTGTCCGTCATGTCCACTGATACCCCGTTGTTCGTCACCTGTGCCCTGCCCTACGCCAATGGCCCGCTGCATCTCGGGCATCTGGTCGGTTACATCCAGGGCGACATCTGGGTGCGCGCACAGCGCATGGCAGGGCACGACGTGCATTTCGTCTGCGCCGACGATGCACATGGCACCCCGATCATGCTGGCTGCCGAGAAAGCCGGTGTCGCTCCGGAGGAGTTCATTCGTGCAATCCAGACCGGACATGAGCGTGACTTTGCTGCTTTCGCCGTGGATTTCGATCACTACCACTCCACCCATTCGGACGAAAATCGCGAGCTGGCCTCGTTGATCTACACCCGCCTGCGCGATGCCACGCATTGGCCGGAAAGCGTCATTGCCCGGCGCGCCATCGCCCAGCTCTACGATCCGGTGAAAGGCATGTTCCTGCCGGATCGCTATGTCAAAGGCGAGTGCCCGAACTGCAGCGCGGCCGACCAATACGGCGACAATTGCGAGGTCTGCGGCAAGGCTTACGCCGCCAGCGATCTGAAGAACCCGATCTCGGTGATGTCCGGTGCGGTGCCGGAAATGCGCCAGTCCGAGCACTACTTCTTCGAGCTGGGCAAGTTCGAGGCCTTCCTGCGCGACTGGCTGGCAGGCGATGTGGCGCATCCGGCGGTGAAAGCCAAGTTGGCCGAATGGCTGGAGGGTGGCCTGCGCGATTGGGACATCTCGCGCGATGCGCCCTACTTCGGCTTCCCGATTCCCGATGCGCCGGGCAAATTCTTCTATGTGTGGCTGGATGCGCCGATCGGTTATCTGGCCAGCTTCAAGGCTTACTGCAACAGCGCCAAGGGCCGTGCGCGCGGGTTGGACGAGACGCGCTTCAACGCCCTGCTTGCCGCCGGCAGCGGCACCGCGATGCACCACTTCATCGGCAAGGACATCATCAATTTCCACGGCCTGTTCTGGCCGGCAATGCTCAAGGGCTCGGGACACCTCACGCCCTCGCGCCTGCACGTCAACGGTTACCTCACCGTGAACGGCGCCAAGATGAGCAAATCGCGCGGCACCTTCATCATGGCACGAACCTATCTGGAGGCCGGCCTCAACCCCGAATACCTGCGCTACTACTTCGCCGCCAAGACGGCAGGCGGTGTGGACGACCTGGATCTGAACCTGAGCGATTTCGTGCAAAGGGTGAACTCGGATCTGGTCGGCAAGTTCGTCAACATCGCCAGCCGCTGCGCCGGTTTCATCGCCAAGCGTTTCGACGGCAAGCTCGCCGCCACGCTCGCACCGGAATTGCGCGCGCGTTACGACGCCGCCTGGCAGCGCCTTGCCGATGCCTGCCTGGGCGAGAGTGGCGCCTATGCACGAGACAACCTGATCAGCGTCCTCACCCGCACCATGGCCGAGGCCGATGCGGCGAATGAATGGATCGCCGAAGTGGCGCCGTGGAACATCGCCAAGGACAGCGCACGCGACGCAGAACTGCACGCTGTCTGCACCTTGGCGATCAACCTGTTCCGCCTGCTCGCCGGCATCCTCAAGCCGGTGCTGCCGGTTACGGCACAAGGCGCAGAAGTGTTCCTGAACGCGCCGCTGACGCGTTTCGATGCGCTCGCCACACCGTTGCTCGACCATGCCATCGCCGCCTACACGCCGCTGCTCACCCGTATTGATCCCACCCACATCGACGCCATGATCGAAGCCAGCAAGGAATCCCTCCAGCCCGTCGCTGCAACGCCAGTTGCCGAGAAACCTGCGGCTGCAAAATCGCAAGCCGCCGAAACGCCGCCCCTGATCGGCATCGACGATTTCGCAAAGCTCGACCTGCGCATCGGAAAAGTGCTGGCATGCGAATTCGTCGAAGGCTCGGACAAGCTGCTGCGTTTTGAACTGGATGCCGGTGAGTTGGGCACGCGCCAGATCTTCTCCGGCATCCGCGCCGCGTATGCCGAGCCGGAAAAGCTCGTCGGGCGGCACGTGGTGTTCGTCGCCAACCTCGCGCCGCGCAAGATGCGCTTCGGTATCAGCGAGGGAATGATCCTGTCTGCCGGCAGCGGTGGTGCCGATCTTCATCTGCTCGATGTCGATGCCACGGCGATGGCGGGCATGCCGGTGAAGTGAGCGCGGCCATGCCCACGCCGGCCACGTTCGCCATCGCCGCGGTGTGTGTGGCGCTGACATGGCTGCTGGCCGAACAGGGAATGATGCGTTGCAAGGCGTTGCGCGATGTTGCCGGCTCGCCACGACGGCTGGCGCGATTGCTGATCGGCGCGCTGTTGCTGGGAGCGATGACCGGGGCGCTGCTCCTGCTGCGGGATGGCATGTATCGCACCGTGGCCTGGGGAATCGGATTTGCCATCGCCTGCACGGCCTGCGCCGCCCTGCTTCCCTCTCGCCAGCGGGGGGGGTGGGCCTCGCTCATGCCGTGGCTGGCGGCAATGCTCGTACCGCTGTTCGTCGCACTGGGCTGCATCGGGAAGGATGCGCCAAGCGGGCTGCTCGGCGGATTCGCCCTCGCTTTCGCCCTTGGCGTCGGGCTTCCCGCATTCGGCGTGCTGGCGCGGCGTTTGGATGATCCGGATGTACCGGCCATGATGCGTCCGTTGCCGGCGCGCGTGCTGACAGCCTGCATCCTCGCACTGGCGATGGCGGGAAGCCTGTCGTGGTGACGGGCCTGCTGTTCGCTGCGACCGCGTTCGCGCTGGTGCTGGCGTGGCGTGGATGGTGCGCGCCGGCCTCCGAAACGCCTTCGGATTCGCGTCCACTGGTGGAGCGTATCGACGACGTATTGCCGCAAACCCAGTGCGGTCAATGTGGTTTCGGCGGCTGCCTGCCTTACGCCGAGGAAATGGCAAGCGGCAAGGCGCCGATCAATCGATGCCCTCCGGGCGGTGTGCAGGGCATCGAACGACTGGCGTTGCTGCTGGATCGCCCCGTGATTCCCCTGGACCCTGAATGTGGCACCGAAAAGCCACCACAAGTCGCCTTCATCCTCGAAGACACCTGCATCGGCTGCACCAAGTGCATTCAGGCCTGTCCAGTCGACGCCATCGTCGGCGCAGCCAAGCTGATGCACACCGTGATCGCCGAGTTGTGCACCGGCTGCGAGCTATGCATCCCGCCATGTCCGGTGGATTGCATCGAGCTGCACCCGACTCAAAGGCCGCCCAGTGTTCCCATGAACTGACGGTAGTGCCGCAGTTCCTCCACCGATTCGCGGATATCGGCCAGTGCGGTGTGTGCGGCGGCTTTGCTGATGCCATTGGCCACCTGTGGCGCCCAACGCCGGGCCAGTTCCTTGAGGGTGGAAACGTCCAGATTGCGGTAGTGGAAATAGCGCTCCAGCTCCGGCATCAGCCGATGCAGGAAGCGGCGATCTTGGCAGATCGAGTTGCCGCAGATCGGCGACTTGCCCGCCGGCACCCACTGCACAAGGAAGTCCAAGGTGCGGCGCTGTGCTTCGGCCAGAGTCACATCCGAAGTCACCACGCGATCCCACAAGCCGCTGGCGTGATGAGTGCGACGGTTCCAGTCGTCCATGGCTTCGAGCCGTTCGAGCGGATGATGGATGGCCAGCTCCGGGCCTTCGGCCAGCACCTCAAGATGGGCATTGGTCACGAGAGTGGCGATTTCGATGATGCTGTCGCTGTCCGGATCAAGCCCGGTCATCTCCAGATCGATCCAGATCAGGTGATCGTCGCTGCAAATGGGCGTCATGATGATGCCTGGTTGGAAAGCCGGTCATGATAGCGGAGGCGGCGTTTCAATCTGCGCGAAGTGCGCGCCTTTTCTCGCGGAAATAGCCCGACAATCGCGCAGCGGCTTCTTCGGCCAGCACGCCGCCATCGACCACCACGCGGTGGTTGTGGCGTGGATCGCGCAACAGATCGAAAACGCTGCCGCATGCTCCGGCCTTGGCGTTGGCCGCTCCATACACCACCCGAGCCACGCGCGCATGTACCAGCGCCATCGCGCACATCGCGCAGGGCTCCAGCGTCACATAAAGGGTGCAACCTTCGAGCCGGTAATTCCCCAGCAACTTGCCGGCCGCACGCAGCGCCACGACTTCGGCATGTGCGGTCGGATCGTGCTCGGCGATGGTGCGGTTGCTGCCGCTTGCCAGCAGCCTACCCTTGGCATCCACCAGCACCGCGCCGACGGGGATTTCGTCATCCTCACGCCGTGCACGCTCGGCCACTTCCAGCGCTACCTGCATCCAGGCGCTGTCGCCACGGGGGGGGACGGTGGAAGCCTCATTCACCGTGATTCACCGGCCGGTTGCAGACGCTGGCGCGAGAGATCCATCAACAGCGGCGGCATGTTCTGACGAAGCTCGCCACGCTCGATGCGGTCGCGATGGACACCATTGGCGATGATTTGTGTGCGCCGTGGATGCGCTCCGCCGGAGGTACTGGCATCACCGGCCAGATCAATCCAGGCGGCGCCATCGGGATAATACACATCGATCCGGCCACGCAGGTCGCCGCGTGCGTGGATCACGTAAGCAGGCGGTTGCGGATCAGGTCGCAGGAAACTGCCCTGCCCTTCATGCCGACAGACGCGACCTTTGCTGATCAGGTGGGCAAGCGACGGCAACAGGTCGGATTGCTGGAACGCTGCATCGATGCGGCCCTTGGGCACGCCAGTGGCACCGGCAATCACCATGGGAATACGCGCCAGTGCGCTGTCACCATAACGCACCCATTCATCACGCCCGACCGTGGTCATGCTGCGGTGGTCACCGGTGATGAGCAGGGTTCCGTTTTCGAAGAATCCACGCTTTGCAAGTTGTCGATACAACGCACCGATGGCGGCATCGGCACGACGAAACACGGCTTCTTCATCAAGCCGGCCGCTGCTGCGATCCAGAAAAGGCGGGTGCGTATCGACGGTCAGCAGCGTGCTGAAGAATGGCCGCGAGGTATCGCGTTCGGTGTCGAGCCATTGCAGGAATCGACCGTACAGCGCCTCATCGCTGGCCGCATCGAAGCCACCACGTGGCATGCCGTCGTAATAGGCACTTTCCGAACCTTCGTAATGATCCACCTGCATACGCTCGAGCCAGCTGGTCTTGTCAAGAAAGCCCAAGTTTCCGGTAGTGAAAAACACTACCTCATAACCATATGGTTGCAGCTTTCCGCTCACCGCGCGTTGTGGGTCGCCGAAGCCGGCGAAGGCCTGCAAGCTCAGATAGCGTCCGACTGCCGGTATCGGCGCACGACCATTCTGCAATGCGATAAGGCCGTGATCGGTAGTAAAGCCGTTCGCGTGAAATGCGCTGAACCATGTGGCATCACGCGCGATGGCATCCAGTTCTGGCACGAAACCGCGCCCGCCCAGCAGGCCGCTATGGTAGGCAGAGAGGGATTCGACAATGACCAAAAGCACGTTCGGGCGTCGCTCTTGTCCGTCATCGCAAATGCTTGCTGGCGTTTCGGGCAACGCAAGCATGTTTCCGGAAAATCTTTCCGAATAGGGCACATTAACCCCACGCATGCCCTGTAACTGAAGCAAATTCACCACACCTTCGCTGTGGATGTATCCCTCTGCCATACGCCCTGACCAAAGGCCGGCGGGGATCATGCCAAGTGCCAGCATGACCAGCGCCAATGCCATGCGCGGTGCTCGGACCGAGTAGAACGGCAGCAGCGCGAGTGTCGTCACCAACACCACGATAGCCAGCGGAATGGGCCAGTAGCCACCCCGCAATGCCGCCAGAACGAATCCTGCGCTGGCCTGCCCTTCTCCGCCAAACTTCAGTACATCGGCCATGTGCAGGCGCAGGCTGAGCATATCCAGCAGCAACGTATCCACCAGCATCGCCACTGCCAGTACCCATGCAAGCGCCGCCAATGCCATGCGCAGCCAGCGTGAGGGCAATGCCAATCCTGCAGCCAGAAAGAGGATGCCAATGCCTGCCAACCAGCCATCATTCCCCAAGCTCGCCCAGTAGACGCATGCATCACAATTGGCGGCAGCACCGTAAGTGCGTTCGGCCAGCATCGCACGCAGTAGCGGCAGTGCCAGCAACAGGGCGGCTATCAATGCAATTGCCAAGGCGCCGAGTCGGCCTCGATGCGTCACACGGATTGCTCCGCATCGGCCTGCTCCAGCGCAGCCCGCATGTAGCGCCGTGCTTCCTCGGCCAGATCATCGTGTTCAAGTGCGAACTGGATCGTCGCTTCGACCAGCCCAATGCGGCTGCCGCAATCGAAGCGGCGGCCATCGAAGCGGTAGGCCAGCATCGGCTGGTGCGGCAGCAGCGCGGCAATACCATCGGTGAGCTGGATTTCGCCGCCGCTGCCTGGCGTGGTCTTTTCCAGTTGGGCGAATATCTCCGATGGCAGGACATAACGACCTACTACGGCCAAGGTGCTGGGAGCCAGCTCCGGCTTCGGTTTCTCGACGATGGATTGGATCCGGCCGTGCGCGCCGGAAAAACTTGGCGCATCGACGATGCCGTAGCTGGCGGTCTGCTCACGCGGCACGTCCTGCACTGCAATCACGCCGGCCGATTCCTCGCTCGCCAGCGTGATCATCTGGGCCAAGGCGCCTGCGCTGCGCGAGAAAATCAGGTCGTCCGGCAACAACACGGCAAATGGCTCGTCGCCAATGACGGGTTTGGCGCACAGCACCGCATGGCCCAGGCCGCGCGCCTCGGCCTGTGTGACGAATACGGCGCGCACATGCGAAGGTAAAACATTGCGTACCAGTTCGAGCAGATCATCCTTGCCCGCGCGTGCTAGGCGCTGTTCCAGTTCGTAGGCGGTATCGAAATAATCCGCCACCGCATGCTTGTAGCGGTTGGTGACGAACACCAAGGTGTCGCAACCGGCCGCGATGGCCTCGTCGACGGCGTACTGGATCAGAGGGCGATCCACCACGGGCAGCATTTCCTTGGGCACGGTTTTGGTGGCCGGCAAAAAGCGCGTGCCCAATCCGGCCACGGGAAACACGGCCTTGCGCACGCGGCGATAGTCACAACGGGCGACATGGCTCATTCGTGGGCCTTCGGTTTGCGGTTCATCGAGATCACCTGTGATGTCTGTGACTCGCGGGTGTATTCGGGCACGAGCTGGCGCAACAGTGCTTCGAGCGTGCCTTGGTCGTAACGCAGCACGGCCTGGCGGGCTTGCTGCAGGGCCTGGTCGAGCGACGAGGCCGGCAGGTCGCGCGGCTGTGCCAGCATGATCTTGGCGTGTGCAGTCGGTTGATAGCTTTCCTGCGGGTGGAACAGTTCCTCGAACAATTTCTCACCGGGGCGCAGCCCGGTGTAGACGATGGCGATATCGCGTTCGGGTGTTTTTCCGGCCAGCCGGATCATCTGTTCGGCCAGATAGGCGATGCGTACCGGGTCGCCCATGTCCAACGCGAAGATTTCCCCGCCATCACCCAGTGCTGCAGCTTGCAGGATCAACTGGCAGGCTTCCGGGATGGTCATGAAGTAGCGCGTGACTTCCGGGTGCGTCACCGTCACCGGACCGCCGCGCTGGATCTGTTCGCGGAACAGAGGCACCACGCTGCCGGCAGAATCGAGTACGTTGCCGAAGCGCACCGTGATGAAGCGCATCAGGCTTTCCCGTGCCAGCGATTGGCACACCATTTCCGCCACGCGCTTGCTCGCGCCCATGACATTGGTGGGATTGACGGCCTTGTCGCTGGAAATCAGAACGAAACTTTCCACGCCGTGGCGGATCGAGGCCAGTGCCAGCGTCTGGGTTGCCAGCACGTTGTTGCGGAACGCTTCGCGTGACTGTTCCTGCAGCATGGGCACATGTTTGTAGGCTGCGGCGTGAAACACCGTGTGCGGATGCGACAGGGCGAGCGCATGCTCGCATACCGCCGGATCACCGCAATCACCCAGCACCATGTTGAGGATCAGCTCGGGAAACTCGGCACGCAATTCCTGTTCGATGCGATAGAGGTTGAACTCGGAAAGCTCGATCACGCACAAGGATTCCACACCGAGTCGTGCCACCTGTCGGCACAGCTCCGAGCCGATGGAGCCTCCGCCGCCGGAAATGAGTACACGCCGACCGGTGAGGCCGGTGCGGATCGCGGTCCAGTCCAATGACACAGGATCGCGCCCGAGAAGATCATCGATGGCCACTTCTTTCAGTTGATTGAAGGCCGAGCGGCCTTCGATCACGTCTTTCAGGCGAGGCACGG
>JAEXRB010000060.1 GCA_023438325.1 Pseudomonadota bacterium
CTCCGGCGCGGGCAAGTCGACGCTGGTGAGCCTGTTGTTGCGCTTTCACGATGTGGATGCAGGGCGCATCCTGATCGACGAGCAGGATATTGCCCAGGTCACGCAGGAATCCTTGCGCCGGCAGATCGGCATGGTGACGCAGGACACCTCGCTTTTGCATCGCTCGATTCGCGAGAACCTGCTGTATGGGCGTCCGGATGCCAGCGAGAACGAAATGCGCGATGCCGCGCATTGGGCGCGTGCCGACGAATTCATCGATGGCTTGCGTGATCGCGATGAGCGCAGCGGCTACGACGTGGAAGTGGGCGAGCGTGGCGTGAAACTCTCTGGCGGTCAGCGCCAGCGCGTCGCGATTGCACGGGTGCTGCTCAAGAACGCCCCGATTCTGGTGCTGGATGAAGCCACCTCGGCACTGGATTCGGAAGTGGAAGCGGCGATCCAGGAGCAACTGGACACGCTGATGCAGGGCAAGACCACCATCGCCATCGCGCATCGCCTTTCCACCATTGCGCGTATGGATCGCCTGATCGTGATGGATGAAGGCCGCATCGTGGAGGCGGGCAGTCATGCCGAGTTGCTCGAGCGCGGTGGCTTGTATGCGGCGCTCTGGCAGCGGCAATCAGGCGGTTTCATCGGCGAGTAGCCGGGAAATTTGACGCAGTTCGCGCATTTTTGCCGTGAAATGCTCGTGACGATGCCCAATTCACGCCAGCTCATGCGTGCGGCGCAACATGCGGCGGGCGAGTGTCCGCAGTGTTGCCGGAAATCATGTGCGGCCAGTTGCATCGGGATGATGAGCCATCCTTTTGCGTGTATCCATTCTGACGGGGTGCGCGTGATTCATTGCGCCGCAACATACAGCGTCTTGGCCCATGGCGAGGGCTTGCGTATGCTCCTGCGTACTCCGGCGCAGGGATGGCCGGATCATCGACGACAGCAGGTGCAGGAAGCGCGGGGGCGCGCCGTCTTTCGTCATTCAATCGGGGAGTCAGCAACGTGATGAAACGACTTTCAGGTCGGCTTTTTGCCGGCCTCGCGCTGGCGATGGCGGCATTTGTCGTCAATGCCAACACCGGGGTGGCCTTTGTCCACGGCACCGGCAACCAGACCAATGCACTGGCCGATTACTGGACGGCCGACATGGTCAACTCGGTGCGCCGGGGCCTGCCCAATCAAGCCAATTACACCGTCATCAATTGCGAGTTCGAGCGTTACATGTGGGACAGCCGTGCCGCCGGGTGTCTGGCCGGGCAGTTGACCAGTTTCATCAATTCGCGCGGTATCACCGATCTGGTGGTGATCACGCATTCCAATGGCGGCAACGTGATGCGCTGGATCATGTCCAACCCCACGTTTGACAGCCGTTATCCGAACATCATCAGCAAGATTCGCTGGGTCAACGCACTGGCGCCTTCGTCGGCAGGCACGCCGCTGGCCAATGCCGTGACGGCGGGAAATGTGTTCGAGCAATCGCTGGGCTGGCTGCTGGGCTATGCCTCGGATGCCGTGAAAATGCAGCAGACCCATTGGATGGCACAGTACAACGCGCAAAATCTCTACGGCACGGCAGGACGTCCGGCGCTGCCCAAAGGTTTCTGGTCGGTGACCGGCAGCAACGTGCGCTCGGCGATCTGGACCAACAACAGTTACTGCGGCGGTTATCAGTATCAGTTGGGCCTGACCATCACGCAGGCGTGGCTTGCCAGTTGTTCCGATGGCTTCCTTGAGTGCAGCAGCCAGCGTGCCGCCGGATCTCAGTGGTTCACCGATACCCAACGCACCAGCAATGGCTATTACCTCAGCCATCACCAGAGCCGGCGTCAGTGCTTCAACCTCGACGTCATCCTGCGCAACGACCTGTGAGGCCACTGCCATGCGAATCCTGAAACTTTCTTCTCTGGTAGTCGCGCTTGCGGTTACCTGTGGCGCGCAGGCGCAGACGTTCGAACTCAAGCGCGGTGCTGCCGATCTGGTGCCCGATACGTTGGTGGCTGCCAAATCCATGCCTGCGGGTGGTGCGCAGGAAGCCCAGGCGGTGCATTTCGCGTGGGCGCTGGAGGCCGATGCCGCGTTGACTCAGGCCGCGCCGCATCATGCCGAGAGTCGTGAATTCTGGACTCAACTCGATGCTTCCCAGGCCAAATCCGGATGGGATTTCACTCCGACCACAGACGGTGCGCTGGTGCGCATCAGCCTGCGGCAATCCGGCAAGGCGCGCAGTTTGGCAGCCAGTGACCTGCAACTTCGCGTGGATGGCCAGGTGCGCGATGCGGCTTCGGTGATCGAGCATCTGGCCGGCGATGCGGAGCTCAAGTCGGTCGGCACCCACTTCAGCGAGGGCACGGTGGTGTTCCAGCTGGCAAAAGGGCTTGCCGGCAAGCGCATTGGCGTGGCTTTGCCCGATTCCGCATCGAGCGCCTTGATGCATGTGCTGGAGCCTGACAGCCCTGTATCCATGGCGTTGGCCGCAGATCGCATCCAGGCGGTGCCGGGTGGCAGTATCATGCTGGATGCCGGATTCATGGATGGCGACAAGAAGCTGCCGGCCGGGCGCATGGCGGGGCTTGTCACTGCGCCGGATGGGCGCAGTTTCGATGTGGATTTCCGCGTCGACAAGTCTGGTCGGGCCAGCGCGAGTTTCCAGTTGCCCGAGGATGCCATCGGCGGCATGGAACCCTGGGAGATTCATGTTTTCGGTGCTGCCAAGCTGGGGCGTGGGCAGCAGGTGCTGCGTGATGCGCGCACCGCCGTGATGGTCAGCTTGCCCAGTGCGCGCCTGCTTGGTGTTGCCGGACTCAAGCGCAAGGACGGTGGGTTGAATTTCGATCTGCCGGTGGAAGTGGCCGCCGACGGTCGATTCGAAGTGCGTGGCACGCTCCATGGCACCGACAAGTCCGGACAGCTTCGGCCCATGGCCATCGCGCATGGCGCCGATGTGCTCAAGGCTGGAGCGGGTACGTTGGCATTGCGGTTTCCGGCCGATGTGCTGAATGCGAAACTCGGGGCACCTTATGCCTTGCGTGATCTCAGTTTGTCCGATCAAACGCGGTTGAGCCTGAACGAGCACCGGCACGAGGCGCTGGATATTCCGGTTTTGCCATGATTTTTCCGATCCTTTGCTGAGCTGGACGCGGCCGGGCTTGCCCGGCCGTTTTTTCTCCGGTTGCGAGGTTCGCCGAATATCGCCCGGC
>JAEXRB010000137.1 GCA_023438325.1 Pseudomonadota bacterium
CCTTGCAATACTGTGTTTACATACAGTCTATCGCTTAGCGGAAAGTTCTTTTACCCTCAGCCGAAATGCCTGCCGTTGCTAGACATTGCCAGCCAGTGCCCGTCACTCCCACTCGATCGTCGCCGGCGGCTTGCCGGAGATGTCGTAGACCACGCGGGAAACACTGCGCAGTTCGTTGATGATGCGGTTGGAGACGGTGCCGAGAAGGTCATACGGCAGGTGCGCCCAGTGGGCGGTCATGAAGTCGATGGTTTCCACGGCGCGCAGCGCGATCACCCATTCGTAGGCGCGGGCATCGCCGACCACGCCGACGGATTTCACCGGCAGGAATACGGCGAAAGCCTGGGAGGTTTTTTCGTACCAGCCGGCCTTGCGCAGCTCATCGATGAAGATGGCATCGGCCTTGGCGAGCAATTGCGCATATTCGGGTTTGACTTCGCCCAGGATGCGGACGCCCAGGCCGGGGCCGGGGAACGGATGGCGATAGACCATTTCGCGCGGCAGGCCGAGTTCGACGCCGAGACGGCGCACTTCGTCCTTGAACAATTCGCGCAGCGGCTCGACCAGGCCGAGTTTCATGTGCTCGGGCAGGCCGCCGACGTTGTGGTGGCTTTTGATGACATGGGCTTTGCCGGTCTTGCTGCCGGCCGATTCGATCACGTCCGGGTAGATGGTGCCCTGCGCCAGCCATTTGGCGTTCTTCAGCTTGCCGGATTCTTCCTCGAAAATATCGACGAACAGGTTGCCGATGATCTTGCGTTTGGCTTCCGGGTCGGTGACGCCTTTGAGTGCGGCAAAGTAGCGTTCGGCGGCATTCACGCGCACCACTTTCACCCCCATGTTCTCGGCCATCATCTTCATGACCTGATCGCCCTCCTGCCAGCGCAGGAGGCCGGTGTCGACGAACACGCAGGTCAATTGCTCGCCGATGGCGCGATGCAGGAGTGCGGCGACGACGGAGGAATCCACGCCGCCGGAAAGTCCGAGGATCACTTCGTCCGAACCGACTTGCTCGCGCACGCGGGCAATCTGGTCGTCGATGATGTGGGCTGCGGTCCAGAGCGTCTTGCAGCCGCAGATATCGGCGACGAAGCGGCGCAGGAGTTCGCTGCCCTGTTTGGTATGCGTGACTTCGGGATGGAACTGCACGCCGTACCAGCGGCGCGTGTCATCGGCGAAGGCCGCGACGGGAATGCGATCGGTTTTCGCGGTGATGGTGAAGCCGTCGGGTGCGTGGGAAACGTGGTCGCCGTGGCTCATCCATACATCCAGACGCGGCGGCGAGCCGGCATGGTCCTTGAGCCCGTCGAACAGGCGATCCTGCCCCACGATGCTGACTTGAGCATGGCCGAATTCACGCTGATCCGCCGCTTCGGTGGCACCGCCCAATTGCACCGCCATGGTCTGCATGCCGTAACAGATGCCCAGGATCGGCAAGCCGCTGTCGAACACTTGCTGCGGCGCACGTGGCGAATCGGCTTCGGTGGTGGATTCCGGCCCGCCGGACAAGATGATGCCCTTGGCGCCGAACGCGGCGATTTCGGTCGGGTCGTGATCCCAGGCCCAGATTTCGCAGTAGACGCCGATCTCGCGGATGCGGCGTGCGATCAGTTGGGTGTACTGCGCGCCGAAGTCGAGGATGAGGATCTTGTCGGAGTGGATGTCGGTCATGGGGCCAGTGCGGTTGCAATGCAGCGAGAACGAGGGGCGGATGAAAAAAGAGGGACACGCGAACGTCTCCCTCTTTCATCGGATGGCTTCAGCCCATGCGATAGTTGGGCGGCTCTTTGGTGATCTGCACATCGTGCACATGGCTTTCGCGCTGCCCTGCGCCGGTGATCTTCACGAACTGGGGACGGGATTGCATGTCCTCGATGGTGGCGCAGCCCACGTAACCCATGGTCGCGCGCAGGCCGCCGACGAGCTGGTGCACGATGCCGCCGACCGGGCCGCGATACGGCACGCGGCCTTCGATGCCTTCGGGGACGAGCTTGTCGGCATCGGCCGTGTCCTGGAAGTAACGATCCTTGCTGCCCTTTTCCATCGCGCCGAGGCTGCCCATGCCGCGATAGCTCTTGTAGCTGCGCCCCTGGAACAGTTCCACCTGGCCCGGGGCTTCTTCGGTGCCGGCGAACAAGCCGCCGATCATGATGGTGGATGCGCCGGCGGCGAGGGCCTTGCCCAGATCGCCGGAATACCGGATGCCGCCATCGGCGATCAGCGGGATGCGCTCTTGCAAGGCTTCGGCCACCATGCCGATGGCCGTCACCTGCGGTACGCCGACGCCGGCGACCATGCGCGTGGTGCAGATCGAGCCGGGGCCGATGCCGACTTTCACGGCATCGGCACCGGCATCCATCAATGCCAATGCGGCATCTCCGGTGACGATGTTGCCGCCGATCACCTGCACGTGCGAGCAGCGTTTCTTGACCCAGGCCACGCGATCCAGCACGCCTTGAGAGTGGCCGTGCGCGGTATCCACGATCAATACGTCCACGCCGGCGGCGACCAGTGCTTCAACTCGGGCTTCGGTATCGCCGCCGACCCCGACCGCCGCACCGACGATCAACTGCTCGTCCCTGTCCTTGGCCGAGTTCGGGAAGTCATGTGCCTTCTGGATGTCCTTGACGGTGATCAGGCCGCGCAGCTCGAAGGCGTCGTTGACCACCAGCACCTTTTCGATGCGGTGCGTGTGCAGCAGGCCGATCACTTCTTCGTCCGATGCACCTTCCTTCACCGTGACCAGACGATCCCGCTTGGTCATGATGTTGCGCACTGGGTCGTCGAGTTTCTTTTCGAAGCGCATGTCGCGGCCGGTGACGATGCCGACGAGGCGGCCGTCTTCGACGACCGGAACACCGGAAATGTTGCGGGCGCGAGTGAGGCGCAAGACCTCGCCGATGGTGGTATCCGGCCCGACCGTGAACGGTTCGCGGATCACGCCGGCCTCGAAGTTCTTGACCTGCTGTACTTCGGCAGCCTGGCGTTCGATCGAGAGGTTCTTGTGCACGATGCCGATGCCACCCAACTGCGCCATCGCAATGGCCAGTCGCGCCTCGGTGACAGTATCCATCGCAGCGGAAACCAGAGGGATCTTCAAGCGCAGATCGCGCGTGAGCCGGGTTTCGAGGGAAACATCCTTCGGCAGGACGCTGGAATGGGCCGGGACGAGCGAGACGTCGTCGTAGGTCAGTGCTTCAGCCAGGATGCGGAGCATCGGCGATCCCGTGGGGAGTTGGGGAAGCTGCGCATTGTAACCCGGGGAGCATGACTGTTCGATCACGACGTGTCGCAACAACAGGGCGTGTTCGTGAGAGAGAACGAGAAATGATGACGAAACCTCACCGAAAATCACACATAAAACATTGATTTTATTGAATTACTTCAGCGTGAGTCGCCGGTGCCGTGGATATACTCGCGGCCAATTCAACATACACACGGCGTTCAACTGACATGCAAGGTTCCCATGATCTGGGCATTGTTGCGCTCTCCTATCTGATCGCGTCATTGGCTGGCTTCGTTGCCATCGCATTCGCCTCGCGCATGCTTGCCCGTGACGCCAATCGCGTGCCGTGGCTGATCGGTGGCGCATTCGCCATGGGAACGGGCATCTGGTCGATGCACTTCGTAGGCATGACGGCGTTCTCGCTGCCGGTTCCCATCAGCTACGACCTCGGCCTCACCTTTCTTTCGTGGGTCGCCGCCGTCGCGGTGTCGGCGCTGGCGCTTTTCATCACCGGCTACGGACATACCCGCACGTCTACCGTGGTACTAGGCGCGATCATCATGGGTGCCGGCATTTGCGTGATGCATTACGGCGGCATGTGGGCAATGCGCATGTACCCGTTCATCACCTATGACCCCGTGTTGCTGGTCGCTTCTGTCATCATCGCCGTGGTCGCTTCAGGCGCGGCACTACTGATCCTGGCGCATCTCAGGACGGCCAGTAGCTGGCGTGACGTGGCTTTGCGCGTCGGCGCTGCACTGATCATGGGCGTTGCGGTGTGCGGCATGCATTACACCGGCATGGGCGCGGCCGAATTCGCCGATGGTGCGCTCTGTGCCAGCACCAACCAGTTGCCGGCCGAGTCGTTGCCTTGGCCGATTGCCATGGGCACTCTGTTGATTCTCGGCCTGGGCATCGTGTTCACGGCAGGCGATGCGCGTGATATCGCGCGGGGTCATCGCGCCGAAAGCCAACTTCAAGCACGCGTGCAATTTGCAGCATTCACCGACCGTCAGATCGGCTTGCCGAACCGTGCCGGCATTTCCCAGGCCATTACCGAGCGTGCGCTCCGGGCGCTGCCGCAGGGATTCACCGTCATGACGTTCCGCATCGAAACGTTCGACAATCAGGAGCCTGCGCTCCAGAACGTGCAACATGCGGCGGAGTCCATCCTGCAAGCACTCCCGAACGAGACACTTGCGCGCACTCGCCCGGAACATCTGGTGCTGCTGCTCGATGGTTCCAAGGAAGACGCAGGAATACGCTGTGCAAGCCTGATCGAAAAACTGGAGCGCGACCTCGAACTGCGCAACTGCACACTGTCGGTGAACAGTGCGCATTGCCCGGATGACGGCGACAACGCCCAATGGTTGTTGTTGCGCGCATCGCCCAAGGCAGGTGCCGATTCCGCATCGCACGCGGCGTGAATATCCCGGGCACCGCGACCTGAGGTTGTGGTGCCCGGTAGAGATCAGGGGGCGGCGCTTTCTGCCGCCACCATGGTGTTCTGCATCAAGGTCGCCACCGTCATCGGGCCGACGCCGCCCGGCACCGGCGTGATCCACGAGGCGCGCTCGAATGCAGCGTCGAAACCGACATCGCCGCACAGGCTGCCATCCTCGCGGCGATTGATTCCCACGTCGATGACGATGGCACCGGGTTTGATCCATTCGCCCGGCACCAGGCCGGGTTTGCCTACCGCGACCACCACCAGATCCGCCTCGCCCACATGCTTTTTGAGGGTTTCGCGCGGGGTGAAGCGATGGCAACTGGTGGTGGTGCAACCGGCGATCAGCAATTCCAGCGCCATCGGTCGCCCGACATGGTTGGAAACGCCCACGACAACCGCCTCGCGTCCACGCACCGGACGGTCCGTATGCGCCAGCAAGGTCATGATGCCGCGTGGCGTGCAGGGGCGAAGCCCGGGCTGACGCAGCAGCAGGCGTCCGACATTGGCAGGGTGAAAGCCATCCACATCCTTGTCCGGATGGATGCGATCGATCAGCGCCGTGGTGTCGATATGCGCCGGCAGCGGTAGCTGGACGAGAATGCCATTCACCGACGGATCGGCATTGAGGCGGTCGATCAAGGCATGCAGTTCGGCTTCCGGCGTGGTGTGCGGCAGGTCGTAGTCGAACGAGACGAAGCCGGCGCGTTCGCAGGCGCGTCGCTTGTTGCGCACATACACCGCCGAGGCCGGGTCGGCTCCCACCAGCACCACAGCCAATCCGGGCGCGGGGCGCCCTCTGGCCACACGTGCCGACACATTGGCGGCGATGTCGTCGAGAAGGCGTTCGGCAATCGACTTGCCATCGAGCAGGCGCGCAGGCATCGGAGCGTCCGGTTAAAGTGAGGTGCAATTATCGCCGAGGAAGGTGCAAGGCATGAACACCATCGCCAATCCCATTGAACTGGAAGCCGCTGCGTTCCGCCGCTTGCTGGCGCATCTGCGCGAAAGAGCGGACGTGCAGAACATCGATCTGATGATCCTAGCCGGTTTCTGCCGCAACTGTCTGGCCAACTGGTATCAGGAAGCCGCCGAGGCCGCAGGCACGCCGATCAGTCGCGAGGAAGCGCGCGAGCGGATCTACGGTGAGCCTTTCGAGCAATGGAAGCAAAAGCACCAGAAACCGGCCACGCAGGAACAATTGGCCGCGTTCGACGCCGCGCAGCGGCATCATTCGGCCGAACAGAATCTTCCATAGTCGATGTAGCCGGGAAACTCGCGCTGTGGCGCACAGATGGCACAGTCTGGATCGGAAGGCACGCCGGTTTCGTGAAAGCGCGCACCCAGGGCGTCGAACCGCAACAGTCGCCCGGCGAGGCTGTCGCCGATGCCAAGCAGCAGTTTGAGGACTTCATTGGCTTGCAGCAGCCCGATGATGCCGGGTAGCACGCCGAGTACGCCCGCATCTGCACAGTTGGGCGCATCCTGTGGCCGGGGCGGTTCGGGAAACAGACAGCGATAGCAGGGTTTGATGCCGCGATGCCGGCCGGCATCGAACACACTGACCTGCCCGGAAAAACGCTGCACGGCGCCGTAGACCATCGGGATGGCGTGCTTCACGCAGGCATCGGAGAGCAGGTAGCGCACTGCGAAGTTGTCGGCGCCGTCGATGGCGACATCGGCGCCGGAGAGCACAGAGTCGATGTTCCCGGCGGTGAGGCGTTGCGGCACAGCGATCATCCGGGTGCGCGGATTCAGCGCGCTGATCGCGCGCTGTGCGGATACCACTTTCGGTTGACCCAGACTGGCTTGGGTGTGGATGACCTGGCGTTGGAGATTGCTGAGTTCCACCATGTCGTCATCGCAAACGACAAGCGTGCCGACACCGGCGGCAGCAAGGTACAGCGCGATCGGCGAACCAAGGCCACCCGCTCCGACCAGCAGCACGCGCGCCTGCGCTAGGCGATGCTGGCCTTCCAGGCCGACTTGCGGCAGGAGCAGGTGGCGCGAGTAGCGTGAAAGGAAATCGGCATCGGCCTGCGCCGCGCCCATCGGCAACTGTTCGCTTCGCCAGCGCTCGGTGCCACCTTCGATGGAGGCCAGCCGGCGGTAGCCGTGCCCGGCCAATGCCTGCGCGGCGGCCTGCGAGCGCTGGCCGCGTGCGCAGATCAACAGCACCTCGCCTGCATCATCCGGGCTGCCCAGATGCACGCGTGGATCTTCGAGCAGTGAAGACAGTGCGATGCCAAGTGCGCCTTCGGCCATGCCGGATGCGCGCTCGCCCTCCTCGCGCACATCGATCAGGCACGCACCATTGCGCAGGCGAAGCAACGCCTGTGCCGGGGAGAGCGTGTCGATGACTTGCGACATCGGACGACGACCTGCGTGCGTCGACCTCAGCGCTTGACGTGCCGCATCAGGCGGCGGCGCTGCTTGAGCTGGCGGTCGGTCAGCGGGTTGGCCTTGCCGGCATAGGGATTTTCACCTTGGCGAAACTCCAGCTTCAGCGGCGTGCCGACCAGTTTGTAGTGCTGGCGAAGGTAGTTTTCCAGATAGCGCTTGTAGCTGTCCGGCAGGCTCTTGACGCGATTGCCGTGAATGATCGCCGTGGGTGGATGCGTGCCGCCGGGATGGGCGAAGCGCAACTTGGCGGCGCCGCCACGCACCGGCGGCGGCTGGTGTGCGGCCACGGCGGTTTCGATCACGCGAGTGAGATCGGAGGTGACAAATTGGAAGCTGGCGGAACGATGTGCCTTCTGCACGGCACGCAGCAGTTCACGCAGCCCCGATCCATGCTTGGCCGAGATCGTCACGTGCTGCGCCCAAGGCACGAACGACAGGCGGCGATCCAGTGCCGACGTGGTTTGTTCGCGCTGATACTCGCTCAGTCCGTCCCACTTGTTCACCGCAATCACCAGCGCACGCCCGGCATCGAGAACCTGACCGAGCACGCTGGCATCCTGATCGGTGACGCCTTCGCTGGCATCGATCATGAAGACCACCACCTGTGCCATTTCGATGGCACGCAGCGACTTGATGACGCTGAATTTCTCGACGGCTTCGTCAACCTTGGATTTGCGCCGGATGCCGGCGGTATCGATCAGGCGGTACTTGCGGCCATCACGCTCCATGTCCACGGAAATCGAATCGCGTGTGGTGCCGGGCACATCCGATGCGATCACGCGCTCTTCTCCGAGCAGGCGATTGACCAAGGT
>JAEXRB010000177.1 GCA_023438325.1 Pseudomonadota bacterium
GCCAGGTCCGGTGAATCGAAGATCCACTTCTCCATGCGCAGGAAATCTTCCACCTGCCCGGCATCTTCCAGTGTGTCGACAAAACCGGCGTATTTCTGGAAATTCAACCGAAACGGCTTGAGCATCAGGTAGCAAAGGTTCATCTGGTCGGCCGGCACGTTGCCGAGCGTATCCACCATCAGATCCATGTCGATGTCGCGAATCCAGCGCGACAGCAGATTGTCCGGCGTATGGAAATCCACCGGCGTGACGGTGGTGATGAGGTTGCGCACCTTGCCCGGATGCAGCGCCGCATAGCACAGCGAAAGCACGCCGCCCTGGCAGACACCGATGAGGTTCAGCGCATCGATGCCGTGCTGTTTGCGCAGGAAGTCCACGCAGCCACCGAGGAAGCGTTCGACATAGTCTTCCAGATCCAAATAACGATCGGAATGATCGGGATATCCCCAGTCGATCAGGTACACATCCTCGCCACGCGCCAGCAGGCCACGCACCAGCGAGCGGTTCTCCTGCAAATCGACCATGTACGGCCGGTTCACCAGTGCGTAGCAGATGAGCATCGGCACCGCATCGGGGCGCCGATTCGGATTGGCGTAGCGGTACAAGGTGAGTTTGTCGTCGCGATACACCGCATCCTTGGGCGAGCAGCCGAAATCTACCTCGCCCACTTCCCGCAAAGTGCGCGGCCCGGCGGTCAGGCGACGATTGAAGTCGAGGGCTTCCTGCGCCCATCGAGCCGGGTCGATGGTAAAGGGCGCGATCATTTTCCAGCCCTCCGACGCGGCGCGGCATCCTCGTCGCGCCTGCCTGCGGCACCCATCGCGCGCGGTGCGGCGACGATGGGCAGAACCGTGGCCGATACGGACGAACGCCCGGCCTTGGGCGTCTTGGTCCGCTTGCCTGAATGCTTCGCGGATTTTTCCACCTTGGGTTTCTTCCCGACCTTGGCGCGAGACGGGCGGGCAGGCGCAGCTTCTACGTTATCTGCCGCAGCCTCGGGGCGAATCGGAACCACGCGCGGCTTCTGCACTTCGGCTGCGGTTTGGACCGCAGCTTCGGTCGTGTGGGCCGGCGCGTGACGCAACGCGTCCAGCTCCCCACGCAACCGACGCAACTCTCGCTCCAGCATCGCGATGCGGCGATGGTCGGCGTCCACTTCACCGCGCGTGGGCAGGCCGAGGCTTTCGGCCATGCGATTGACCTGATCGGCCATCGCCGCGCGCACTCGCAATTGCGCATTGGTGTAGCGGCCCAGTGCCGCAACGAACGCATCGCTGCCGGCGCGCTCGGCCCAAGCCTTTTCGCCCGCTTCGATCCATTCGTCAAACAGGGCGCGCATCGACGCCGGCGGCTGGCCCGACGGGCCGCGCTCGCTCAGACGGCGCTCGAAGTCGGCCAGCGCCAGCTTCATGATCTCGCCCAGCTGTGCCGAAAACGCCTGCGCGGCGTCCTGATAATCCAGCTGCGCCAGCATCGCCTTCTGCCAGCGCTCCACATGCTCGCGCAGCGGCCCGATGGCCGGCGTGGACAGTGCATCGCGCAACGCCGCACCGCGTTGCAAGGCCGAGGCATCGAATCCGGCCACTGCCGGCGCCATGGTTTCAAGCAGCCGGCGCCACTGCGACATCACATCGCCGGCGCCGGCACTGGAAAACTGACCAGCAAGTTGCTGCCACTGGCCCTGGGCCAGCGTGGAAAGTTGCTCGAACATGCCCGCAAACGGGCCGGCCATGCCGGGAGAAAAAATACCGGCAGCTGCCGACCCCATGCCCGGCATCTGGCCCATCGGCTGCCCCGACCACACCCCCGCGCCCGGCCAAGCCGCACCGGGCATCGCACCGTTGGGCCATGCGCTCGGCTGGAATGCGGCCATCGCTTCGCGGAAGGGCTGGATCCAGGCTTCAAAACCGAAGCCCTGCGCGCTGCCCGTCGTGCTCATGTGCTGCTCTCCCATCACGGTTTCCCGCATAGTATGCCGCGCATCACGCACCGTCCGCCGCCTGCCGAAACTCCCATGACACAATCGCCCGTCCCAATGCCGCCCGGCCGCGACCCGCTGCCCGGCCGCACCACGCCCACCTGGGAAATGGAACTTTTGATTTCCGGTGCGACGGTGTTCTCGCTGATGCAGGCGCCCGCACTTCTGGACCGGCTGTACCACACGCTCACACCCCGACTGGAAGCGGACTACCACGCCGCCGCCACCCTGCCATACATGTATCTGATGACCGCCTGTCTGGCGCTGATCACCACCTTCCTCGTACACCTGTGCGTTCGCGGCTACTGGGTCGCACTGGTGGGTCTGGCGTCGGTGTATCCGGATGGCGTGAACTGGGAGCGCCTGCGCTCATGGGGGCCGGCCTATCTGAGGGCCGTACGGCAACGCACGCCATCGCTGCCCGAGGCCATCGAGCGCTACGACAATCGCGCCAGCCAGGTATTCGGTTTCGGCGTCGGCCTGACTTTCCTGACATTGGGCATCACATGGGTGGTGATGGCACTGACCGGCTTGGCCGTGCTGATCCATGTGTTGTCCCAGCGTGCGCTCACCCTGGAAACCCTGATGATCGCAACGGTGTCGGCACTGTTCGGCCCCTATCTTCTGGTCTACATCATCGATGGATTCACCCGCAATCGCGCCGGACGCCACCCGCGCCTGGAGCGCGCCATGGACAAGGTGTACCGCGGCATTTCCTTCATGCCGTTCGTGAGCGGCACGAACTATCCGCTGATGCTGTTCGCCAGCCATGTCGGCGGCCGGCGCGGCAACTATTTGATGGCCTTTGCGCTGATGGCGCTGCTGCTGGTGTCGTTGATGCGCATGGAAACGCCCAAGCCGCTATGGAGCCTGGATGGCTACGGCCTGTTGCCCGATGACGGCAAAGCCGGCCACACCCTCGACCCGCGCCACTATGCCGATCAACGCAAACAACTGAACAGCCTGCTGCCAGCCGTCCATATTCCTTCCGAGGAAATCCATGGCGACTGGTTGCGCGTCTACATCCCGTTCCGGCCCACGCCAGACACTTCGGCACTCAAACGCCTGTGCCCCGAACTGGATCAGGCCGAGCACCAAACACCCGAGGCCGTGCTGGCCTGCCTGCCACAGCGTTTTGTCCTGAGCATCGACGGCGAACCTGCCACCGGCACAAGTTTCGACTTCGCCAGCCAGCCCGAACAACGCCTGCGTGGCGTGGTCGCCCGCATCGACGTGCGCGATCTGGCGCGTGGCCGGCACGAATTGAGCCTGCGTTACGGCGACGCGCCTGACGCCACGCCTTCGAAAGCGGAGAAAGACGGCGCGCCGACGCGCCCGGCGATACGCATCCCGTTCTGGCGCTGAATGGCACATCGACGCAACACGCCTCGTACTTTGGTCCGACCTACAGCCGCACGACGCCCTGCTAGGCTTCGCATCCACCGCCACGCGCGGCCACGCGACTTCATGGAGATTGCGATGTCCCACACCGTCCTCGTCACCGGCGCCGGCAGCGGCATCGGTGCCGGCATTGCCGAAAATCTGGCCACGCAAGGCCATCACCTCATCGTCACCGACCTCAACGCCGACGCCGCCGCGCAGATCGCCCAGGCCATTCGCGCAGCCGGCGGTTCGGCCGAATCGCATGCGCTTGATGTCACCTCCGATGCCAGCGTCGCCGCACTTGTGGCCGCGCTGTCGCGCCCGGTGGACGTGCTGGTCAACAACGCCGGGCTGCAACACGTTTCGCCACTGGAAGAATTTCCCATCGGCAAATGGGGCTTTCTGGTGGATGTGATGCTGACCGGCGTGGCACGCATCACCCAAGCACTGCTGCCCGCGATGCGCGAGCGCGGCTTCGGTCGCATCGTCAACATCGGTTCGATCCACTCCCTCGTCGGCAGCCGCTACAAGAGCGCCTACGTGGCAGCCAAACACGGCCTGCTCGGGTTCTCCAAGGTGCTGGCGCTGGAAACCGCCGATACCGACATCACCATCAACACCATCTGCCCCACCTACGTGAAAACCCCGCTGGTGGAGAAACAGATTGCCGATCAGGCCCGCACCAACAACATTCCCGAAGCACAGGTGGTGAGCGAAATCATGCTCAAGCCCATGCCCAAGGGCGTGTTCATCAGCTTCGAGGAACTGGCAGGCATCACCGCCTTCCTGATGTCGCCCATCGCGCGCAACATCACCGGCCAGGCCATCACCGTGGATGGTGGCTGGACGGTGCAATAGCGGCCTGACCGCCACTGCGTATCCCCGAGGACGCGACAAGCCCGGCCGCGCTCGCGATAATCGGCGCCATGCCCGTGCTCCTGATCGCCGACGACCATCCCTTGTTCCGCGCCGCCCTCACTCAGGCGGCGCTGGCCGCAGCACCCGACTGCGAAGTACTGGAAGCGGCCGATCTCGGCAACGCCATCGCCACGCTGGAAGCTGATCCGCGCATCGATCTGGTGCTGCTGGATCTGCACATGCCCGGCAACCACGGCCTCGCCGGGCTGGTTGCGCTGCGCACCCAATTCCCGCAGGTGGCCGTAGCGGTGTGCTCGGGACACGACGATGTGCGCATCGTGCGTCGTGCGCTCGATCACGGTGCCGCCGGCTTCATTCCCAAACGCACCGACATGGCCGATATCCGCCATGCCATCGCCGCCATGCTCGATTGCGAAACCTGGCTGCCCGCCGACCTGCACGAGGCACTCTCGCGCACCGCATCCGAACCGCTCGACAGCGACCTCGCGGCCCGGCTCGCGCGCCTCACCGCGCAACAATTCCGCGTTCTCGCCCTGATCGCGGAAGGGCTTTTGAACAAGCAGATCGCCGATCGGCTCGATGTGCAGGAACGTACCGTCAAGGCCCACGTCACCGCCATCTTCGAAAAACTCGGCGTGCGCAATCGCACCCAGGCCAGCCTGCTTCTGCGCGACCTGGCCCTGACCGAGCCGGGCACGCGCGATGACACCGATGCCGCAGCGGATCATCACGCGTGAGCCGCCCGCTCGCGATCGGCGTCACCGGCGGCATCGGCTCGGGCAAATCCGCCGTGACGGCGCGCTTTTCCGAGTACGCGATTCCCGTGTTCGATGCCGATATCGTGGCGCGCGAACTGGTGGAACCGGGCGCGCCGGCACTGGCGGAAATCGTCGCCACCTTCGGGCAACACCTGCTCGACGCCAATGACCGCCTCGATCGCGCCGCATTGCGTGCCGCGGTGTTCAGCGATGAACGCGCACGCGCCACCTTGAACGGCATCCTGCACCCGCGCGTGCATGCGCGCCTGCAAACGCTCGCCCGCACACCCGGCCCGGCGCTGGTGCTGCTGGCGATTCCGCTGCTGGCCGAATCGCGCGGCCGCTACGACTGGCTGGACCGCGTGCTGGTGGTGGATGTCCCGCGCGAAGTGCAGATCCAGCGCGCCATGCAGCGCGACGGCATGGATCGCGCCGGCGCCGAGCGCATGCTGTCGGCACAGGCTGATCGCCATGCCCGCCTGGCGCTGGCGGACGATGTGATCACCAATGACGGCCCCATCGAACTGCTGGACGGCATCGTCGCGCGTCTGCATGCGCGCTACACCGCCCTCATGCCGTCATAAGCTCATTCAACCGCCATTGATGCAGACGCCACCGTGCGGGAGTATGATGCGCGCCCGCTTTTGATCCCTTCATCCGAATCAAAGGATATAGCCAACACATGAGCAGCCACCTCTTCACCTCCGAGTCGGTATCCGAAGGCCACCCGGACAAGATCGCCGATCAGATTTCCGATGCCGTACTCGACGCGATCCTCGCGCAGGACAAGCGTGCCCGCGTTGCGTGCGAGACGCTGGTCAAGACGGGCGCCGCCATCGTCGCCGGCGAAGTCACCACCGACGCATGGGTCGATATCGAAGCCCTGGCACGCGATGTCATCAACGACATCGGCTACGACAACTCCAATGTCGGTTTCGATGGCCACACCTGCGCCATCATCAACATGCTCGGCAAGCAGTCGCCCGACATCGCCGCCGGCGTCGACGGCACCAGCAAGAAAGCCAAGAAGCCCGAAGAACAGGGTGCAGGCGACCAAGGCCTGATGTTCGGCTATGCCTGCAACGAAGCACCCGAGTTCATGCCTGCGCCGATCTACTACGCGCACCGCCTGGTCGAGCAGCAGGCCAAGGTGCGCAAGAAGAAGAATTCGCCGCTGCCGTGGCTGCGCCCGGATGCCAAGTCGCAAGTCACGCTGCGCTACGAAGGCAACGACGTGATCGGTCTGGATGCCGTGGTGCTGTCCACCCAGCACGATCCGGGCATCAAGCAGAAGGACATCATCGAGGGCGTGTACGAGCACATCCTGAAGCCGGTGCTGCCGAAGGCATGGCTGGAAAAGCTGCCGAAGAACAAGGTGCACATCAACCCGACCGGCATCTTCGTGATCGGCGGCCCGGTGGGCGATTGCGGCCTCACCGGCCGCAAGATCATCGTCGACACCTACGGCGGCATGGCCCGCCACGGTGGTGGCGCGTTCTCGGGCAAGGATCCCTCCAAGGTGGATCGCTCCGCTGCCTATGCGGCGCGTTATGTCGCCAAGAACATCGTCGCGGCGGGCCTTGCGGACAAGTGCGAAATCCAGGTCAGCTACGCCATCGGCGTGGCCGAGCCGACCTCGATTTCGGTGACCACCTTCGGCACCGGCAAGATCACCGACGCCAAGATCGAAAAGCTGATCCGCAAGCACTTCGACCTGCGCCCGTACGGCATCATCCAGATGCTCGACCTGATCCACCCGATCTACCGCGATACCGCCGCTTACGGCCACTTTGGCCGCAAGCCGAAGGACATCGTCGATGCCAACGGCAACGCCTACACCGCGTTCTCGTGGGAAAAGACCGATCGTGCGGAGGCATTGCGCGAAGAAGCCGGGCTGAAGGGCAACATCAAGGCGAAGTAATTCGTCCAGAGGCCAGCGAACATCGCGAGGCAACAAGAAAACGGGCCGCTTCTGCGGCCCGTTTTCGTTCCGGTGCGGCGCCATCCATCCCTTCACGGCGCACTGTATCCGCCGGCATCACTCCGCCCGGGACACCGCGCCATCGCGATCCACAGGCGAACGCTTCCGCTGCGCCCTGCCCAGCCAAATGCCCAGTGCCGCCCACACCAGCGCCAGCGGCACCACCACGCTCACCAGGCCACCTAGCGCGAGGCCGAGACGGCCAAGCGCGCCCTCCGTCTGCGCGCCGATCACATCGCCCGCACGATAGACGAAGGTATCGATGAAAGCCTTGGCCTTGTACTTGTCTTCGCGCTCCAGCACGGTGAACAGCGCCTCGCGCGCCGGGCGCGTCAAACCGCGCTGCAGGGCGCGGTTGGCTGCTTCCAGCAGGATCAGAAGGGTGAAAGAACCGTAGATCGCAAGGCCGATGAAACCCACGGCCGTCGCGATGGGCAGCGCCGCCAGCGCCAGCGCCAGGCCGAAACGCCGGATGATGTGGCCGGTGAGCGCGACCTGCAGCACGAGCACCGCGACCTGCGTCCACATGTCGATGCTGCCAAGCAGCGCGGTGCGCGCATCCGTCGCCACTTCCGCAGCAGCGACCATGTGCAGGCGGGTGAAGTAGATGAAGGTCGCCATGACCGTCATCAACAGCACGTAACCGGCGATGCCGAGCAGATACGGCGAGGCGAACACCGCGCCTATGCCGGCCCATGCACTGCCGCCGATGCGTGTTCGATCTGCAACGTGCGTTTCCGCCGCATCCTCCGCAACATCACGACGATCCGGGCGCACCCACAGC
>JAEXRB010000205.1 GCA_023438325.1 Pseudomonadota bacterium
GTGCCCCCGACGGGGCGCGTCCGGCTGATGGACCGGCATGTATCTGGATTTCTACGGCCTGCGCGAAGCGCCCTTCTCGATCACGCCTGATCCGCGCTTCGTGTTTCTCAGCGAGCGTCACCGGGACGCCTTGGCGCATCTGCTCTACGGCATCGGCCAAGGCGGCGGCGGCGGTTTCGTGCAGCTCACCGGCGAAGTGGGCACCGGCAAAACCACGCTGTGCCGCCTCCTGCTGGAGCAACTGCCCGAGAACGTGCGCGTGGCACTGGTACTCAATCCGCGCCTGACACCGCTGGAATTGCTGCAAAGCATCGCGGAAGAGCTGGGCATCGACATCAAGGGCCGGCACGACTCGCTCAAGCGTCTGGTCGATGCGCTCAACACTTATCTGATCGACGCCTATGGCAAAGGCCTGCGCGTGGTGCTGATCGTGGACGAGGCGCAGAACCTTTCCTTCGATGCGCTCGAACAGATCCGCCTGCTCACCAATCTGGAAACCGCCACGCAGAAGCTGTTGCAGATCATCCTGCTCGGCCAGCCCGAGCTGCGCGACATGGTGGCGCAACCCGAGCTGCGCCAACTGGCCCAGCGCATCACCGCGCGCTATCACCTGCAACCGCTCAATGCGGAAGAAACCGAGGCTTACCTGCGCCACCGCCTTGGCGTGGCGGGCAGCGCCCGTTTTCCCCTCACCAAGCTCGCCGTGCGCCGGCTGCATCAACATTCCGGCGGCGTGCCGCGGCTGATCAACACCATCGCCGACCGCACCCTGATGGCGGGATATGCGAAGGAGCAAGCGCAAATTGGCGAACGCCTCGTGGATCGCGCCGCCGCCGAGGTACTGGCTTCACCGCTGCGGCGCTGGAAGCTGCCGCGGCCGGGCTGGCTGGCGCTTGCAATGCTGTTGCTTGCGGCACTGGCCTTCTGGATGTGGCCGGTACACCGCGAAGGCACTGCGGAAAAACCCTCGGCCCCGATGCCTTCGGCGACGATGCCGCAAGAAAATGCCGATGCCGCGATGGCGTCGGACACCGTCACCCTGGCGTCGCTCGCCGATGCCGTTCAAGGCACCCAGAACAGCAGCTTCACCCGGCTGCTGGCATTGTGGAAACTGCGTGCCTCGCAGGCCGATGTGGCCTCGGCACTACGCTGCCCGGCGACAATCTCGCCAGGTGTGTTCTGCCTGCGTGGTAGCGGCAACCTTGCCAAGCTGCGCGCCCTCGGAAGGCCCGCCGTGCTGCGCCTGAATGCGGCATCGCGCGACCTTTGGGTGGTGCTGCTGGGTGCAGACGGATCACGTGTGCGCCTGGGCGTGGATGGCGATACGGTGGACGTGGCGCTGGAGGATTTCGAGCAGCACTGGCTGGGCGAATACTTCGCCGTGTGGCGCGCTCCGGCATTCCTTTCCGGCATCACATTGCGACGTGGCGACACCGGCCCCGGCGTGGAATGGCTGCGCCGGCAACTGGTCGAAGGCGGCCATGCCTCGCTCGATCTCACCGGCCCTGCGGTGTTCGATGCGCAACTGGAAAACGGCGTGCGCGCCCTGCAGAACGCCACCGGATTGGTTCCCGATGGCATCGTCGGGCAGGAAACGCTGCTGGCGGTGACCGGCATCGGCAAGGACGGCCCGCGCTTGCGCCGGCGTCTGGACTAAAGTTCGCGCCATGTCGCTCATCCTCGAAGCCCTGAAGAAATCCGAAGCCGAACGCCGTCTGGGGCGTGCGCCAGACCTGCTCACGCCTGCCGCCATGCCCGTGCCGGAGCGGCGTCCGTGGTTGTGGCTGTGGGGCGTGGTGTTCGGATTGGCGGCGGCGCTGATCGTGGTGCTGGTGTTATGGGCGCGCTCGGCACTGGATGCGCCGACAGCCCGCCCGCCGGCTCCCGCCAGTGCATCCGCACCTGCGGCACCCCCACCCGATACCACGATGAGCGCACCGCCACCGGCGCCGGCGCCGGTGTCGCGCACACCTGCAAACGCCATCGCGAACGCACCGTTGCCGCAGGATCCGGATTTCGCCAGTACCGAGCGCGAATCGGTGCCGGTGCCGGCCCATGCCATTCCGTTGCCCCCCCCCACGCCGCCCGCACCACGCCAGAACACGCCTTCGCCACCTGCCCAGGTGCAGCCTGTCGTCACCCGTCCCTTGCCCGCCTCGCTGCCTGCGGCTGCATCCGTGCCTGTGACTGTGCCAGAGCCTGAACCCGCACCGACACTCGAACCGCTCCAGCATCTGGCTACCTTGCCGGCCTCGCTGCGCGAAGGCCTGCCGCCACTGCGCCTGTCGATGCATGTCTACGATCCCGATCCTGCGGCACGCTTCGTGCTGATCGACGGAAAACGCTACCGTCAGGGCGATGCGATCGCGCCGGGCATCCTCGTCGATGCCATCCGCCCGGATGGCGTGGCGATAGCGCACGGCCAGCAACGCTTCCTGCTCTCGCGGCCTTGAGGGCATCGCATGTTCGTGCACGTTCCTCCCCGCCGCCGCCCTTCACCGCCCTGGGCCACGCCGCTGCTGGTGGTGGCGTGCATGACGGTGTGGATCTGGCTGGCCACGAGCAGTTCTGCAGCGCGCAGTCATTTCCTGCTGCGCTGGGGCACGGTGCCGGAAACCCTGCTGGCAGGCGAGGTCAGTTGGGACACGCTGCTCGACGGGCGCGTATTGACACTGTTCACCGCCATCTTCGTGCATGCCGACTGGCTGCATCTGGTCGGAAACATGCTGTTCCTCGTCATCTTCGGGATTCCCAGTGAACGCGGCCTGGGGCCTTGGCGATTGCTGGTGCTGTTTCTGGTCTGCGGCGCACTGGCCAACCTGGCCGCAGCGATTTCGTTGCAGCACACCCACGCCGTGGTGATCGTGGGCGCCAGCGGTGCGATTTCCGGCGTGATCGGTGCGTATCTGGCGTTGTTCCCGCGTGCACATCTTGGCTTCGTGGTGCCGCTCGGCCTGTTTCTGGAGTTCGTGCGCACGCCGGCCTCGCTGTTGATCGCGATCTGGGCGCTGCTGCAACTGGTTTTCACCTTCGGCGCGGTGGCGTGGTGGGCGCATCTGACCGGTTTCGCCATCGGCGTGGTCTCGGCATTGCTGTGGCGGCCGGCAGTGGCGCGGCGGCTGCGACGCTAAACCGGCCCGTCCTCGCGCAGAAACCGGATCAGGATCTCGCGCCGCCCCGATTTGTCATGACGCGCGGTTTCGATGGTGCCGGCATTGTCCTCGATGGTGTGCTGGATCCACGCCAGTGCCAGCCGCAAGGTGACGTCGCCGCTCTGCTTCCCCAGCGCGATGTCTTGCCAATCCGGGAGGCGCGCCGCGCCGGCATCCAGTCCGATCCGAACCTCGTTGTCATGGCGCTCCAGGATGAGAACAAGCCGGCTGCGGGCGGGGTTGAGATAGAGCAGGATGTCGATCAATTCGCGCAACGCGACCAGACAGCGGATGCGCTCCACCCGCACCGGTGCGCTCGCTGTCTGGCACTGCAACGCCACATGCTGATCTCGATGCAAGGCACGTGGCACGGCTTCATCCACCAACCCGCGCAACATCGGCACCAGATCGACGCACTCGGCTGGCCGCGGCACGTCAACGCCGACTTCGTGATCGGCACTTTCCAGCATTTGCTCGGTTACCCAAATCAGATTGGCGGCATGCTGGGCGATGGTGGCATGGCTGCGCCGCAGGATATCGGGCTTTTCCTCGACCAATGCGCGTTCGGCCAGTGCGCGGGTTTCCAGCAGCGGGCCACGCAGGTCGTCACTGGCCAATCGCAGGAAGCGGCGCTGGCGCATGGCGAAGGTTTCGGTGCGCTGGCGCTCTTGATGGGCTTGCTCCAGCGCAGCGGAAAGCCTCCGGTTGTGTTCCTTCAATTGCACGGTCGCGCCATGCCGCCTGCGATTGCGATACCACAACCCCAGCACACTGCCCAGGGCGAGCAACACCAGTGCCGCCAACAGCCACAGGCCATGCTGCTGGCGTTTGAGCTGGTCTTCGTTGCGGGCCTCGATGTCGCGCAGACGCTCGATCTCACGCTGTTGCTGCTGGTGTCCGTATCGGGCCGATAGCACCCTGGCGCGGGCCAGGTCGGCATCGCGACGCTGTGCTTGTTCCAGTGTTCTGGCCTGTTGCAGAAAGACCAGCGCCTGCTCCGGAAGGCCCTGCATCTGGCGCAGCTCCGAGAATGCCTCCAGAAGACGGATGCTGCGATCCCGGTCCTCCTGCGCCCGGCTCACGGCCAATGCCTGATGCAATGAGGCCTCGGCCCGTGCCAGCAGCGCCTTGCGCTCGGCCTTGGGAATGTCCGCCTCCTGCAATCGCGTCATCAGCACCTGTGCGTGCGCCGCCTGCGCGGCCAGCACGCCGATTTGATGATCCTGCGTGCGCGCCAGGGCTTCGGCGATCCGTACCTGTTCCAATGCGGCCGTGTGCTGGCCAAGCCGTGCCAGTACCCGGCCGAGGTTGGCGCGCGCCACGCTCTCGCCATGTGGATCAGGTGTCTCGGCATAGGCTTCCAGCGCCTGTTCCAGCGCTTGACGTGCCGCCTCCAGATCACCTTGGGCATCGGCCAGTTCCGCCATGCTGGCGTAGATCGTGCCCACGCCGCGCCCGATGCCGTGGCGCCGCTTGATCGCCAGCGCCTCCTCCAGATAATGCCGCGCGCCATCACTGTCACCCAAGGAACTCAGGGCACCGCCGATGTTGCTGGTGACGGCACTGGTGCCGGCCGGATCGTCGAGGGCTTCATACAGCACCAGAGCGCGGTGATGTGCCTCGATGGCTTCGCCATATGCGCCGGCCTGATTCAGCGCGACGCCCAGCGTGCCAAGTCGCCGCGCCAGACGCCGCTCATCCTTGCCATCGTCATCCTGCACTGCCGTCTGGAGCGTGGAGATGGCTTCGTGGAATCGTCCGGCCGAGATCTGTCGCCGCGCCGCGATCAGCGCCGCATCTTCATCATGCGATGCCGAGGTGGCCGGCGCAGGCCAGGCATGTTCATCCTGCTGCGCGAAGGCCGCCATGCCGCACGCCAACAGCACGCAGGCCAGAAGCAGGCCCGCCCTGCCCTCACGCAAGACACGCGATACTCTCCGCCAAGTGCGCCCCCGTTTCATGCCTCACCCCGTGTGCATGATCCAATCCGCAGCGAACAACTTGGCACATTCCGATGCCACCTTTCACTCGCGACAACGCTTCCTGCATGCCGTCCTGACGCCAAGAGTGCACCATTGCAGCCGCCACGGAAAGCACCGGCGCCAGTACGCCCATCAACAGCGGCGGGCTTACATCAGCGCCCGCATCGCCGCACTCAATCCATCAGGCGTCATCGTGAACATCCGATCTTCCACCAGCGCACGCACAAGTTGCGTGGAGGCGGTGTAGCGCCACTGCGCAGGTGCGTTCGGATTGACCCAGACCAGCTTGCGGAAATGCTCGCGGATACGCTGGAACCAGACCTCGCCCGGCTCCTCGTTCCAATATTCCACACTGCCGCCGGCATGGGTGATTTCGTAAGGCCCCATCGCCGCATCGCCGACGAACACGACCTTGTAATCGGGGTTGTAGCGCCGCAGTAGCTCGGTGACGGAAAGGCGCGAGCTGCGGCGGCGCTGGTTGTCCGTCCACACGTGGTCGTAGACGAAGTTGTGGAAGTAGAAATGTTCCAGCCGCTTGAACTCGGCCTTGGCGGCTCCGAACAACGCCTCGCACGCGGCGACGTGATCGTCCATCGAGCCGCCGATGTCGAGAAACAACAGCACTTTGACCGCGTTGTGCCGCTCCGGCCGCAGCTTCACATCCAGCAAGCCACCCTCGCGTGCGGTGGCGGCGATGGTGCCCGGCAAGTCCAGCTCCATTTGCGCGCCTTCGCGGGCGAAACGCCGCAGCCGGCGCAGCGCCGTCTTGAAGTTGCGCGGCGACAGCTCCGCATCGCCATCCAGATTGCGGTACTCGCGCTTCTCCCACACCTTGGCCGCCATGCGCCCACCGCCATGCGGCCCGACGCGGATGCCGCCGGGATGATGGCCACCGGAGCCGAACGGGCTGGTGCCGTTGGTGCCGATCCAGCGATTGCCGCCTTCATGACGCTCCTTCTGCTCCGCCAAACGCTCGCGGAAACGCCGCATCAGTTCTTCCAGCCCGCCGAGTTGCTCGATTCTGGCCTTTTCCTCGTCGCTGAAAAGCCGCTCGAACTCGCGCCTGAGCCAGTCCTCGGGAATCGCCGCGAACGCCTCGTCCGGCATACGGGCCAGCCCTTGCCAGAACGTCCCGAATGCACGATCGAAACGATCGAAATGGCGCTCGTCCTTGACCAGAACCGCCCGCGCCAACGCATGGAACTGCTCGATGTCGGCAAAGGCCAGATCGGCCTCCAGCGCAGCCAGAAGATCCAGCCATTCGCGCAGCGTGACCGGGACTTTTTCGGCCCTCAACGCCTCGAACAAACCCAGCAACATCGCAGCAACTCAGCGCGTCTGCCGGCGGTGCATGAACGCCAGGCGCTCAAGCAACTGCACATCGTGTTCGTTCTTGATCAGCGCGCCGTACAGCGGCGGAATCGCCTTGGCCGGATCGGCGTTGTGCAGCGCCTCAAGCGGGATGCGATCGGAAAGCAGCAGCTTGAGCCAGTCGATCAACTCGGAGGTGGATGGCTTCTTCTTCAAGCCCGGCACTTCGCGCAGCTCGAAAAACATATCCAGCGCGCGCTGCACCAGCGCGTTTTCGATGCCAGGGTAGTGCACCGCGACGATCTGCTCGATGGTGGCGCGATCCGGGAACGCGATGTAGTGGAAAAAGCAGCGCCGCAGGAATGCATCGGGCAACTCCTTCTCGTTGTTGGAAGTGATGACGATGATCGGGCGATGCTTGGCGCGGATGGTGTCGCCGGTCTCGTAGACGTGGAATTCCATCCGATCCAGTTCCTGCAGCAGATCGTTGGGGAACTCGATGTCGGCCTTGTCGATTTCATCGATCAACAGCACCGCGCGCTGCTCGCACTCGAACGCCTCCCACACCTTGCCGCGCCGGATGTAGTGGCGCACGTCCTCAACGCGCGGATCGCCCAGTTGCGAATCACGCAGGCGGCTCACCGCATCGTATTCGTACAAGCCTTGCTGTGCCTTGGTGGTGGATTTCACATGCCAGGCGAACAGCGGCGCACCGATGCCACGCGCCACTTCCTCGGCCAGCAAGGTCTTGCCGGTGCCCGGCTCGCCCTTCACCAGCAGCGGGCGCTGCAACGTGATCGCGGCGTTGACGGCCAGCTTCAATGCGTCGGTGGCGACGTAGCGGTCGGTGCCTTGGAATCGATGAGACTCGGACATGATTCATTCCAGTAAAAACGAAACGGGCATCGCCACAAGACGATGCCCGTCAGCGTGACGCAAGAGCGTCTCGATTACAGCGCCTTGATCAACTCGTCGGCAAACTCCGAACACTTCACCTCGGTCGCGCCTTCCATCAGGCGGGCGAAGTCATAGGTGACGGTCTTGTTGCCGATGGCCTTGTCCATGGCTTCGATGATGGCATCGGCGGCTTCGTCCCAGCCCATGTAGCGCAGCATCATTTCGCCGGAGAGGATCACCGAACCGGGGTTCACCTTGTCCTGATTGGCGTACTTGGGCGCAGTGCCATGCGTGGCTTCGAACACGGCGTGGCCGGTGACGTAGTTGATGTTGGCACCCGGTGCGATGCCGATGCCGCCCACTTGGGCTGCGAGGGCGTCGGATAGGTAGTCGCCGTTGAGGTTGAGGGTGGCGGAAACATCGTACTCGGCCGGACGCAGCAGGATCTGCTGGAGGAAGGCGTCGGCGATGGCGTCCTTGATGATGAGGCCGGCACCGGGTTTGCCTTCGGGGATGACATGCCAGGGGCCGCCGTCCAGTTCCACCGCGCCGAAGTAATCACGCGCCACCTTGTAGCCCCAATCGGCAAAGGCGCCTTCGGTGAACTTCATGATGTTGCCCTTGTGCACCAAGGTCACCGACTTGCGCTTGTTGGTGATCGCGTATTCGATGGCGCTGTGCACCAGGCGCTCGGTGCCCAGATACGAGACGGGCTTGATGCCGATGCCCACCTGCACCGGCAGCTCGCGTGCCGGAGCGCCGATGCCTTGCAGCGCCTTGAGCCAATCGGTGGTCTTTTCCTGCGTGCCGAAGCGGATCTTGCCGGCGGCCTGCGGGAACTCCTTGGCGAGGAAATCCATCACCTTCTGCGCTTCCGGCGTACCGGCCGCCCATTCGATGCCGGCATAGATGTCTTCGCAGTTCTCGCGGAAGATCACCATGTCCACCAGATCGGGGCGCTTCACCGGGCTGGGCACGCCCTTGAACCAGCGCACCGGGCGCAGGCAGACGTAGAGATCGAGCATCTGGCGCAGGGCCACGTTGAGCGAGCGGATGCCGCCGCCGATGGGCGTGGTGAGCGGGCCCTTGATGCTGACGAGGTAATCGCGACAGGCCTGCACGGTGGCATCGGGCAGCCAAGTGCCGAATTGGTTGTTGGCCTTCTCGCCGGCAAAGATTTCCATCCAGTGGATCTTGCGCTTGCCGCCATAAGCCTTGGCCACCGCGGCATCGAGCACGCGGACCGAGGCGTTCCAGATGTCGGGGCCGGTGCCATCGCCTTCGATGAAGGGAATGATCGGGTTGTCGGGAACGGTCAGCTTGCCGTTGTGGATGGTGATCTTCGCACCGCCGGCGGGCGGGGTCAGGACGGGGTCGGCCATGGTGTTTCTCCAATGAGGGCGTGGCGCGGGAAGACCGCGTTCGGCGGGTCAAACGCCGTCCATTGTCGGGGATCGGGGCGATACGGCCAAGCGGGGCGGAAAAACGAGGCTGCTTCCGTACCGATTGCCTGATGCGTTCGGGGTAGCCCGAATCTGGACGATGCAGCACAATCGCGCGTTAGGCTTTCGGAAATCGGGGACGCATGCGTGGATGCGGATGAGGTACGCGACTATCTGGCCAGAATCGACTGGAGCCGCCAGTTCGATCCGGCCACGCTGAGGCGCGCCAACGCGTACCTGCAAGAGCACCACCTGCAAAGCCTGCGTTTCGAGCTGGACCGGCGCGGCATCGGGCGCCTGCGCGCACTGGTGCGTGGCAGCGCCGAGGCCATCTACGAACCGTGGATCGAGTTTCGCCCACAGCGCGATGGTTTTGCGTTGATGGGTTCTTGCGACTGCCCGGTGGGCGGCCCGTGCAAGCATCAGGCCCTGGTGCTCTTGTATGCCCAGATGTATCCGCCACGAAACTGGCCGGAAGATCGCCCGCCCCAGCCCGCCGCACCTGCACAGCCGCCTTCGGCCGAACAATTGGACGCACTGCCCGGCTGGCTGCGCACGGCCATGGCCGGCCAGATGGCCAGCTCCAGCGCAAGCGCCCTGTCGGCGTGGGACGAGTGGTTTTCGCATCTGTCCCAGCCGCCTTCCGATGACACGGCTCTGGACAACAGCGAACGTCGCTTCGGCCTGATCCTGCGCGACGTGGATGGCGTGCTCGCGGTGATGCCGTGCTTCCTGCGCCCGGGGCGCGGACGCAGCGGCGGATGGGTCGATCCGCGCCCGCTGGAATTGCATGCCGGAGGCCCCGCACCCGCGCCTTCGGGTGGCTGGAGCGCGGACGATGCGATCGCGCTCGGCGCACTGCTGGCCAGTGCCGCGCCGCATGCGCACAAAAATCACCCCATCCCCGTGACCTCGGCCCATACCGAAGCTGCCCTGCTGCGTCTGCTGCCTCACCATCCGGTCTATTGGGAGCGCGGCAGCGCGCCATTGGAGCCAGGGCCGGAACGGTCGATGCGGCTGCACTGGCAGGATCAACCCGATGGCACGCAGATGCTCAGCGCCAGCGTGCAGTCCGACGACGAGGAACCCGCGCGCCTGTTGCAGGGCCATGGCCTCTGGTACGTGCAGCCTCAAGCCCTGCGCTACGGTCGCGTGCAAGGCGATACGCGCCTGCTGGAGCTGGTCCAGCGCGCGCCGAAGCTGCAACCTGAAGATGTGTCGGATGTACAACAGCGCTTCAAACGCGTCGCCAGCATGCCGGTGTCGATGCCCCGGCCACGCACGTTGCGCAACCTGCGCCCCACGCCCGTGCCGGTACTGCGCATGAGCATGGCGGAAGTCGACCCCTGGGGCCGCAATCCGCAACGTGCGCCATTGCGCCTGGGCGTGGCAACACTGCTGTTCGACTACGAAGGCCACCTGCTCCCGCCCTTCAGCGGCGATATGCGCAAGCGCGTGGCGCGAGGCGAGGAAGTACTGGAAATCGAGCGCGATCCGACACAGGAGAAACGCTTCGAAGCCCGGCTCGAAGCCCTCGACCTCATCGATGCCGTGGTGTGGGGCTACGACATGCACCTGCGCTCCAAAACCTTCGCCCCGAACCAGTACCTGCTGCGTCCGGACGCACGCAAGCCGCCGCTCACGCCCGAAGCCTGGACCCTGGTGTTAAGCGAACTGGCGGCGACCGGCTTCCGCATCGAATACGAAGCCGATTTCCCGCGCGATGACGTGGTGGAGATCGACGACTGGCACGCGGAAATCGACGAAACCGGCAGCGCCTGGTTCGACGTCTCGCTCGGCATCGACGTCGATGGACAGCGCATCGACCTGCTGCCAATCCTGCGTCGCATCCTGGCCGACCCGGATTTCCCGATGCGCAAACCCGATGGCGAGCCGGAGGATGCCGCGTGGCGCGTGCGCATCGACGACAACCGCAGTGTGCGCCTGCCGATGATGCGCCTGCGCGCGATGCTGGAACCACTGCTGGAATGGCTGATGGCCAGCGAAGACGGTTTGCGCCTGCACCGCACCCAGGCCGAAACCCTGCGCCGCATCAGCGAGAATGCCGGCCTGCCGTGGCACGGTGGCGAACGCCTGCGTGCACAACTGGAACACCTGCGCCGCACCACCGCGCCCGTGGCCACGCCCGAGGGATTTGGTGCCGAACTTCGGCCCTATCAGCTCGATGGCCTGGCCTGGCTCAACTTCCTATCCGATGCAGGCCTGGGCGGCGTGCTGGCCGACGACATGGGCTTGGGCAAAACCGTACAGGTGCTCGCGCATCTGGTATCGGAAAAAGCCCGGGGGCGGCTCGACTCACCGGCACTCGTGGTCGCACCCACCAGCCTGGTCGGCAACTGGCGCGATGAAGCCGCACGCTTCGCACCCGATCTGAACGTGCTGGTGCTGCACGGTGCCGACCGCGCAGCGCGCTATGAAGCCATCACCGAATCGGACCTGGTCATCACCACCTACCCTCTGCTGCCGCGTGACCGCGACGACCTCTGCAAGCAACAGTTCTCGTTGCTGGTGATGGACGAAGCCCAGGCCATCAAGAATGCCCGCAGCCAGGCAGCGCAGGTGGTGCGCGAGATCCCCGCGCGTCGCCGCCTGGCCATGACCGGTACGCCGCTGGAAAACCATCTGGGGGAACTTTGGGCGCAGTTCGATGCGGTGGAACCGGGCCTGCTCGGTTCGGAATCCAGCTTCACCCGCACCTACCGCACGCCGATCGAGAAACATGGCGATGCCGACCGCCAACTCCGCCTCAGCCGGCGCGTCGCCGCGTTGCTGCTGCGCCGACGCAAAGAAGACGTGCTGACTGAACTGCCGCCCAAAACCGAGATCGTGCATTCGCTGGAACTGACCGGCAGCCAGCGCCAGCTCTACGAAACCCTGCGTCTGGCACAGCACGAGCGGGTACGCGAATCCATCGCCCAGCGCGGCCTCGGGCAATCGGGCATCGTGGTGATCGACGCCCTGCTCAAGCTGCGCCAGGCCTGTTGCGATCCGCGCCTGGTCAAACTCGACTCGGCCCGCAAGGTGAAGGAATCGGCCAAGCTCGACGCACTGCTGGAACTGCTCGACGGCCTGCGCGATGAAGGCCGGCGCGTACTGGTGTTCTCCCAGTTCACCCAGATGCTGGCACTGATCCAGCAGGCGCTGGACAAGCGCCGCGCGAAATATCTCACTCTGACCGGCGACACCCCATCCGCTGCCCGCGCCGATCTGGTGCGGCAATTCCAGGAGGGCGACGTGCCGGTGTTCCTCATCAGCCTCAAGGCTGGCGGCGTCGGCCTCAACCTCACCGCCGCCGATACCGTGATCCACTACGACCCGTGGTGGAATCCGGCGGTGGAATCCCAAGCCACCGACCGTGCCCACCGCATGGGGCAGGACAAACCCGTGTTCGTCTACAAACTGATCTGTGCCGGCACCGTCGAAGAAAAAATCCAGGCCATGCAGGAGCGCAAAGCCGAACTGGCGCGTGCGGTACTCGAAGGCGGCAGCACCACCGCGCTGCGGTTCGACGAGGCCGATCTGGCCGAGTTGTTCGGACCGATTTGAGCTGGCGAGGAAGTTTTCCTGCCGTTTTCAGGCCTACGCCGTCACCCACTGGCGCAACGCCGCCGCCACGCGCTCGAATTCGGCAGCCAGTGCGGCAGCGCGGTTCTCGGCATCGGCGAGCGTGCCTTGGCGGGATTCCTGCTCGAGTGTGCGAGCTTGCGCCGAGAGGATCAGGGCGCCGAGGTTGGCGCTGGTGGATTTGAGCGTATGCGCGGGCGCGGCGATGCCGGCGTTGTCCTTTTGTGCAGCCAGATCCTGAATACGCTCGATGGCCTTCGGCGCATCGGCCAGAAACACGCGCAGCAGCGAGATGAACTCCGTACCCATCACTTCGCGCAATTCGGTCAGGATGGTTTGATCGATGGCCGGCTCGGTGGAGGTGGCGATGGCCGGCACCACCACGCGCGGACGCACCGGCGACAACGGCGCGGCAGCGACGACGGGGTGCGCTGCGCCGGATGGTGCTGCAACCGGCTGGGCCGCCATCCAGTTGCGCAGGGTGGATTCGAGCAGGGCGCGGTTGAGCGGTTTGGAAAGGTAATCGTCCATGCCCGCATCCAGGCATTTTTCGCGGTCGCCGAGCATGGCATTGGCGGTCATGGCAATGATCGGCAGGTGCGGCAAGCCGTTGGCCTGTTCATGCTGGCGGCGCTTCCGGGTGGCGGTGTAGCCGTCCATGATCGGCATCTGGCAGTCCATCAGGACGGCGGCGTAAGTCTCCGCGCCCATCTTGTCGAACGCCTCCTTGCCGTTCTCGGCACTGTCAAAGGCGATGCCCGCCAGACTCAGCAGACGCTGGGCGACCTGTCGATTGACCGGATTGTCTTCCACCAGAAGAACGCGCGCACCGAGTGCGGGCGCAAGACCCGGCATCGATGCGGACGGAGCAGGTGACACCAGGAGCGTGACGGGCGCCAACTCGGGCTCGGGCGCAACGTGGGGGATAGGCGCGGACACTGACGACGCGGCCACGGATGCTGCGGATGCTGCAGGTAGCGGTGGCGGCACGGGCGCATGCACAGGTTCGGAGGCCACGGGAGCCTCCAGCGGAACATCCGCGGCAGGTGTTTGGTCCGGCGTGTCGCGCATTGCATCCAGCAAGGTCATCAGATGGGCACGCAATTGGCTGTCGGCAATGTCGCGCATCAACACATGGACGCCCGGCGTGGATACCAGTTCGGGCAACACTCCATCCTCGGTGCGCAGATAAACGCGCAAGACCTGCTCGGGCCGGGTGTCGCGCATCAAGGCGCGATGCAGTGCCAATGCGGTGGTGGGAATGGAGGCCAGATCCACCAGCACGATATCGAATGTCCGCTGTCCGGGGCGCTGCGCCAGGCTGCGGATGCGGGCAAGGGCATCCTGAGTATTGGCGACGTGCACCAAGGCCATGCCCCACTGTGGCAAGGCAAGGGAAAAGCGGCGGTGCTGGCTGGCATTGGCGGTAACCAGCAACACGCGCGTGTTGCCGGTGTCGGCCGGGGAGCGGCCTTCGATGTCGCCCAGCGCCTTGTCCAGTGCCACTTCGAACCAGAACGTGGAGCCTCTGCCTGGGGCCGAATCCACCCCGATGCGTCCACCCATCAGGGTGACGATGCGTTTGCAGATGGCAAGGCCAAGGCCGGTACCGCCGAAGGTGCGGGTGGTGGATGCGTCGGCCTGGGAAAAAGGCTGGAACAGGCGGGCGACCGCTTCGGCTGTGAGCCCGACTCCGGTATCGCGGATTTCAAAGCGCACCTGGTTGCGGGTACGGGTTTCACCGACGCGCGACACATGCAGACTGATGCTGCCGCGTTCGGTGAACTTGATGGCATTGCTGACCAGATTGGTGAGTACCTGGCGCAATCGCACCGGATCGCCGCGCACTGCCAGCCGCACCGCAGGATCAATCGCCAACCC
>JAEXRB010000338.1 GCA_023438325.1 Pseudomonadota bacterium
CATATCGCCCGCACCCGGAACGAGCGGCCCTTGATCTTGCCGGCCTGAAGCCCGGCCAGTGCGGTTATCAGCACATTGGCACGCACCGCGACGTAGCTGCGGGTCGGGAATACATCGATCTTCCCGATGTCTTGGGCCTTCATGCCCGCAGCGCCGGTGAGGGCGCCGAGAATGTCGCCGGGGCGCAATTTGTCGCTGCGGCCGGCGTCGATGCGCAGGGTGCGCATGAGCGCCCTGGGTGCGTCGCCCGGGCGGGCATTGAGCGGAGCGCGGTTCCAGCGGACAGGTTCGCCGCTGGTTTGTTCGATCTGGATGGCACGCGGCATTTCACGCGACGTGACCAGATTCAGTGCCAGCCCGTGTTCGCCGGCGCGGGCGGTACGGCCGATGCGGTGCAGGTAGGTGTCCGGATCGTTGGGCAGCTCGTAATTGACCACGCAGGCGAGGTCCTTCACATCCAACCCACGCGCCGCGACATCGCTGGCCACCAGCACGCTCAGCGAGCGGTTGGAAAAGCGCACCAGCACTTCGTCACGGTCACGTTGTTCCAGGTCGCCGTGCAGGGCGGCGGTGGCGAAGCCCGCGTGGCCGAGGGCTGCTGCAACCTCGTCGACATCGCGCTTGGTGTTGCAGAACACCACGGTCGATTCGGGCTTGTGCTGCATCAACAGACCGATCAATGCCGCCGGCTTGCTGTCCAGAGCGACTTCGTAGAAGCGTGCATCCACTTGCGGGCGGGTGTCGGTTCCGGCGATTGCCACTTCGACCGGATCGCGCAGGCTGGCCTTGGCCAGTTCGCGAATGCCATCGGGCCAGGTGGCCGAGAACAGCAGGCTTTGTCGAGACTTCGGCAGGCGACGCACGATGTCGGTGATGGATTTCTCGAAACCCATGTCGAGCATGCGATCGGCCTCGTCGAGCACCAGCACGCCCACGCCGGAAACATCCAGCGCCTTTTTGTGCAACAGCTCCTGCATGCGGCCGGGTGTGCCAACCACGATATGCGGCGCGTGCACCGCCAGTGACGCCAGTTGCGGCGCCAGCGCCGTGCCGCCGGTGAACAGGCTGATCTTGACGTTCGGAATCGCCATGGCCAGGCGCCGCAACTCCTTGCCGACTTGATCGGCCAGTTCACGCGTGGGACACAGCACCAGAACTTGCGTGCGGATTGCGGTGGCATCGAGCCGTTGCAGCAGGCCCAGCCCGAACGCGGCGGTCTTGCCGCTGCCGGTGGGCGCCTGCGCCAGCACGTCGTTGCCAGACAGAATGGGCGGCAGCGCCAGCGCCTGGATCGGCGTTGGCGTATCGAAACCGGCGGCATTGAGGGCTTGCTGCAATGCCGGGATGAGATCGAGCGCTTGGAAAGTTGTCATGCGACATGATTGCAGGCCGGCGCGGATTTCGCGATGTGCGGCATGCGACGCACTCGATGAGACGGAAGATCCGGCTCGTCAGGAGGGGCAGTCCGAAGGCCGTGTGCCCTTGCAGCGCGGGAACGAAGAGCATCCCCAGAAAGATTGGCCGGTTTTCCTGTTTTTCCGAAGTACCGTTCGAGCGCCGCAAAACGGACACTCCGGTGCTGACCGATGCAGAGGCTCGTCTGCGCCTGGTGCCTGCGTGCCGTGCTCAGTTTTTTGCACACGGTGGCTGCCGGGCGATTGGACAGCCTGGATCATCGCGAGCAGTTGTGCCCCGTTGATGAGCGCAATGGGTTTGCCTTCGGCGAACTGCGCCGCATCCTGCGTGAATCCTCCAAGTGCGGCGATTCGAACCTCATCGGCCTGATGGTGTGCGAGCAGCCCGTACATCTCGCGCACGACGCTCACCGGAATGGATCGTCGTCTCCATTGTTTGCATTGAACCAATGTGCGGCGCCCATTCCGATACAGGATCAAATCTATGCCGCCATCGGCGCCACCCAGTCCGGTGGCTTCGACGAAATAGCCTTCGCGCCGGAATGCCTCGCCGACCAGCCGTTCGAATTCCTTCCACCCGAGCGCCGCGAGGCTGTCGAGCCCGGTACGGGAGTCAAGTAGCTGCCGATCCTGCCGTGCCCTGATGAAGGACATCAGGGCAGCCAGTGAACAGGCAATCAGGATCAGCCAAGCGAGCGGTGCAAGAGTGCGGCCCATCGCGGAGAGTGACTGCATGTGAGCGTTGCCGCCAGCACTCAGCAGTGCCGGCAGCGCGTAGCGAATCAGCAGGAAACCCAATACCCCGGAGGTGATGCCGATGGGCCAGGGAAGGGTTGTCAGTTCATCGAAAATGTTTTGCTTTTTCCGCCGTTCCACCGCAATACCTCAGCGCCTCAACAACCGCTCCGCGCCGCGTGCCAGCAGGTCGTTGGCGATACGCTCGCCAAGCGCGGCGCGTGAAGCGGCATCGGCGCGGCCTTCGGCCCGCAGGATTTCGCCGCTGCGCTCGTCGCCGACGAGGGCGTGCAGCGTCCATGTGTCATGGGCTTCGGTGCAGTAACCGGCGATCGGTACTTGGCAGCTCCCGGCCAGGCGCAGGTTCATGGCGCGCTCCACGTCCACACAACGGCGCGTGGGGCCATGTTCGAGCGGAGCGAACAAGGCGTGGGTGGCAGCATCGTCGGCGCGACATTCGACCGCGATGGCACCTTGTGCGACGGCGGGGAGGAAGTCCGGCGGCGTGAGGCGCGCGCGGATGCGTTCATCGAAACCGAGGCGTTGCAGGCCGGCGCAGGCCAGCAGGATGGCGTCGTAGTCGCCGGCGTCGAGTTTGGCCAGGCGCGTGTTGACGTTGCCGCGCAGATCGATGAGTTGCAGGTCGGGGCGCTGGGCGCGCACCTGCAATTGACGCCGCAGCGAGGAGGTGCCGACACGCGCGCCGTGCGGCAGTTGCGCAAGGTTGGCGTAGTGGTTGGAGACGAAGGCATCGAACGGATCGGCGCGCTCGAGCACGGCGGCCAACGCGAACGGCGCATCGAGCGCCATCGGCACGTCTTTCAAGGAATGCACCGCGCAGTCGGCATGACCTTCCTCGATGGCAACTTCCAGCTCCTTGAGGAACAGGCCCTTGCCGCCGAGCGCGGCGAGCGAGCGGTCGAGGATTTCGTCGCCGCGCGTGGACAGCGGAACCAGTTCGATGTTCAATCCGGGATGCTGCTCGCGCAGGCGCGCGGCAACGTGTTCGGTCTGCCACAGCGCGAGCGCGCTCTTGCGCGTGGCGATGCGCAGCAGGGAAGGTGTGTTCACAGGCTCTTCAATCGTTGGCGCAAACCGGGCAGGCAGCGGCGGCTGACTTCTAGGCTTGCAGGGTCGTTGCGCAGACGCACGATTTCGCGGCCATCGGCCTCGCGCGCCAGTTCCTTGATCTGATCGGAAGCGACCAGGCAGTTGCGGTGCACGCGGATGAAGCGTTCGCCGAATTCGGCTTCAAGCGATTTCAGCGAATCTTCGATCAGATCTTCGCCGTTGGCGTGGTGTACCACGACATATTTCTCTTCGGCCTGCAGGTAGCGGATGTCCTGCACAGGGATCAACCGCAGGGCGCCTCGCATGCGCGCGGACAGGTGCGAGCGGCGGGCAGGCGGCATCGCGGCGGCGGCAGGTGCGCCATGGCGGAAACGCGCGGCGCGATCCAGTGCGGCGGCCAGGCGTTCGGCGCGGATCGGTTTGACCACGTAATCCACCGCATGTGCATCGAACGCGGCGAGCGCGTGTTCGTCGTAAGCGGTGCAGAAGATCACGGCCGGCGGGGTGGGCAGGCCGGCGAGATGGCGGGCCGCTTCCAGTCCGTCGAGCACCGGCATGGCGATGTCCAGGATCACGACATCCGGCGATAGCGTGGAAGCCAGCTCGCAGGCCTCGCGGCCATCCTGCGCCTCGCCGACGATGTCCTGTGCACCGATG
>JAEXRB010000030.1 GCA_023438325.1 Pseudomonadota bacterium
AGCTCGCACTTTCATCATGCAGAAGCGCGAACGCGCACAGCGCCGGAATCACCAGCAAGGCGCCGACGCCTGACTTGAAGACACGATTGGCGGCCGTGTCGGCCTTGGCGAATTGAGGAGCGCGCAGCCATGCCAGCGCCAGAAGCCACCACGCCACGCCGGCCAACGCCACCCATGGAATCAGTGGTTTGCCGCGCCACGCCAGCCACGCCATCACGCCGGCATGCAGCAACAGGATCAGCGCGCGGACGCTGTGGCTGCGGATACCGATCAGGCGCGTCCATTCCCACAGCCCGCCGAGCAGCGCCGCAGCCACCAGCGGCATCAGCCAGCTCTTGGGCAAAAGCAGAATCGCCGCCAACACCAGTGGCGCAAGCATCAGCGCGGTGATCACACGTTGTTTCATGCAGAAGTTTCCTGACCAAGCTGCTCGGAGATCATGCCAAAACGTCGCTCGCGCCGAGCGAACGCCGCAAGCGCATGCCTCAGCGCGGCGGCATCGAAATCCGGCCACAGGGTGTCGGTGAAATACAACTCGCAATAGGCCAGCTGCCAGAGCAGGAAATTGCTGATGCGCACATCGCCGCCGGTGCGGATGAAAAGATCCGGCTCCGGCAGATCGTGCAGGGAGAAGTACCCGCCCAGCCGTGCTTCGTCGATGTCCTCGGGCACCAGCCGCCCTGCCGCCACCTCGCGCGCCACCGCGCGTGCGGCCTGCACCATGTCCCAGCGTCCGCCGTAATCGGCCGCGATGTTCAGATGCAGGCGCTCATTGCCCTCGGTCAGTGCTTCGGCACGCGCCATGCGCTCGCGGATGCCCTGGGCAAAGCCATCGCGTGCGCCGATGAACCGCACCCGCACGCCACGCCGATGCAACTCGTCCACTTCCTTGTCCAGCGCACGCAGGAACAACTGCATCAGCGCCCCGACTTCCTCGGCCGGGCGCTGCCAGTTTTCGCTGGAGAACGCGAACAGCGTCAGTGCCTCCACGCCTTCGGCCAGACAGGCATCGATGCAGACATTCACCGCTCGCGCACCGGCGCGATGTCCGATGCTGCGCGGTCGGTGCCGTGCCTTCGCCCAGCGGCCATTGCCATCCATGATGATGACAATGTGACGCGGCACCGAAGCGCCGGCATGCGAGGATCGTGAGTCGTTCAAGGGCAGCCCGTTCGCCGTGTGGCCCATAGAGGGAAGCCGAGCGCGCAGACTCCGCTCACCCGCCCGCTCCATTGGCGGCCAAATCAGACCGCCATCAACTCGTCTTCCTTGGCCTTGGCCACCACATCCACTTCCTTGACGAACTTGTCCGTCAACTTCTGGATGTCTTCCTCGGCGCGGCGCTCCTCGTCCTCGCTGATCGACTTGGCCTTCTGCAATTCCTTGACCTGCTGCATGGCGTCGCGACGCACGTTGCGGATCGCCACCTTGGTGTTCTCGCCCTCGGCATGCACGTGCTTGGACAGCTCGCGGCGACGTTCTTCGGTCAGCGGCGGCAGGTTGATGCGGATCACCGTGCCGGCGGTATTGGGCGTCAGCCCCAGGTCAGAGGCGTAGATCGCCTTCTCGACAGCGGCGATCATGCCCTTCTCCCACGGCGTGATCGTGAGCGTGCGCGCATCGCTCACAGCCACCGTGGCAACCTGCGACAACGGCATTTCCGAGCCGTAGTAAACCACCTTGAGGTTGTCCACCAGCGCGCTGCTGGCACGGCCTGTGCGCACCTTGGTCAGCTCCGAGCGCAGGGCGTCGATCGACTTGGCCATGCGGGTCTGTGCGTCGTTCTTGATATCGTTGAGCATGGTCCGGAATCCGTTGAAAAAGATGGTCGACCAGAATTTATAGCCAAAGCGGCGGCACTGTACTGCCGCAATGCCGCATGGATGGACGCCTCCGCCTCCCGCTGTCAGGATGCCCGCCCCGCGCCACGGGCGCCGTCACGCATGAGCCGTCGCCATGACCAACCTGCCTCCCTGCCCACAGTGCCAATCCGCGTACACGTATCAGGATGGCGACATGCTGATCTGCCCTGAATGCGCCCACGAGTGGAACCCGCAGGACGCAACCGGCGACGAAGCGCGCGTGGTGAAGGATGCCAATGGCACCCCGCTGGCCGACGGCGACAGCGTCACCGTCATCAAGGACTTGAAAGTCAAAGGTTCATCGCTGGTGGTGAAAGTCGGCACCAAGGTGCGCAACATCCGTTTGGTCGACGGCGATCACGACATCGACTGCAAGATCGACGGCATCGGCCCGATGAAGCTCAAGTCGGAGTTCGTGCGCAAGGCATGACCCCGCCGCACGGCGTGTGGACGCAGCTCAGCTGCGTCCGTGCACCAACGTGCCGATCGCCTTGCCCTGCACGATGCGCTTGAGGTCACCCGGGCGGGTGATGTCGTAGATGCGCAATGGCAAGTTGTAATCGCGGCACAGCGCAATGGCGGCAGTGTCCATCACCTGCAAGTCGCGCGCGATCACCTCGTCGTAGGAAAGCTGCTCGAAACGGCGCGCATCCTTCTTCTTCTTCGGATCCGCATCGTAAACCCCATCCACCTTGGTGGCCTTGAGCAGAAGATCCGCACCGATTTCCACCGCACGCAGCGCAGCGGCCGAATCGGTCGTGAAGAATGGATTGCCGGTGCCGGCGGCAAACAGCACGATCCGCCCTTTTTCCAGATGGCGGACGGCGCGACGGCGGATGTAGTCCTCGCACACCGCATTGATCTTGATCGCACTCATCACGCGCACCTTGGCGCCGAGCTTTTCCAGCGCATCCTGCATCGCCAATGCGTTGATCACCGTGGCCAACATGCCCATGTGGTCGCCGGTCACCCGATCCATCCCGGCCGAAGCCAGCCCCGCGCCACGGAAGATGTTGCCGCCACCGATCACCAGCCCCATTTCCACGCCATCGTCCTGCAGCTCGATGACTTCCTTGGCCAGACGGGTGAGCACATCGGGATCGATGCCGTAATCGGCAGCCCCCATCAGCGCCTCGCCACTGAGTTTGAGAAGGATGCGGCGATACTTCGGCGCGGCGGCGGCATTCATTGCGGAGCTCCGGAGGGACACAAAACGGCGGAATTGTAACGGAGCCAAGCCTCCCGCAGGCCACTTCGCGCAACAAATCACCACAACGTTCTCGCGCCACCCCATCGCATGCGGCAAACTCGACGCATGGACTCCCCGTTGCCTTATCTGCTGCTGTTGGCAGCCTGTCTCGTGATCGCCGCGCTGTCGTTCATCGCCCTGCGCCTGCACGCACGCCTGCGCTCGCTGCGTGAACTCCCGCCAACTCAACACCCATCGCACGCAGCCACCACACAGGCCGAAGCCATCGCCGCCGAGCGCGAGCGCATCTACAGCGACCTGCACGATGACATCGGCGCCAAGCTGCTTGGCCTCATCCATTCCGCACCGAACCCGCTCCAGGCCGATTCGGCCCGCGCCATCCTGCAAGACCTCCGCGATGTCGTCACACGCTCGCGCGGCACCCCCGGCACCCTCGGCGATGTTCTCGCCGATATCCGCAGCGAAGCCACCCAGCGCCTGGCTGCCGTCGGCATCACCCTCGCATGGCAGGAAACCGACGACCTGCCCGATCCGCCACTGGACACCGAACGCGCCCTGCACCTGCATCGCATCGTGCGCGAAGCCATCAGCAACACCATCCGCCACGCCCGGGCCCGACACCTTCGCGTGCGCCTGCGCTGCTCGGGCAACCAACTCGGCATCGAACTCACCGACGATGGCGACGGCGGACACACGCACGCCGCCCAACCCGGCACCGGCATGCGCTCCATGCGCAATCGCGCCAATGAACTGGCCGGCGACATTCATTGGACGCCCGGCACCGAAGGCGGCACCAAAGTGCTGCTCTCCATGCCGATTCCTGCCACCCAAGACAACGGGAGCAACGCCCCATGAACGCCTACTCCCGCGCCCTCATCGTCGACGACCTTCCCTCCAGCCGCGACTGGCTCGCCCGCGCCCTTCATCTGGCTTTCCCCGGCATTGCCATCGCGCATGCCGCCAGCCTGACCGAGGCATCGCACCTTATCGAACCCGCCCCGCCACTCGCCCTGATCGACCTCGGCCTGCCGGATGGCTCCGGCGTGCAACTGATCGAACGCCTGCACCGACACACCTTGTGTATCGTCGCCACCGTCTTCGACGACGACGCCCACCTCTTCCCCGCCCTGCGGGCCGGCGCCCAAGGCTACGTCCTCAAGGATCAAACTCCCGACGCCCTGGCCGATATGCTCCGTGGCATTGCCGCCGGGCAGCCACCGCTCTCGCCCTCCATCGCTCGCCGCCTGCTGCGCCACTTCACTGCGGCTCCCAAACCAGCCCTGCCACTCATCGACAGCGACCTCACCCCGCGCGAAACCGATGTTCTGCGCCTCACCGCCAAAGGCCTCACCCGCCAGGAGGTGGCCCAGATGCTCCAACTCTCCACCCACACCGTGGCCGGATATCTCAAAGACATCTATCGCAAGCTCAGCATCGGCAACCGCGCCGAAGCCACGCTCGAAGCGGCCCGTCGCGGCCTGGTCGAATAGCGCCCCACAACGCTTCCGCACACCACCCAACACCACCGCACCAACACTCACACGCGCGCGCTGCTTGCCTCGCTGTGCCGCAAAGTGTCTAATGCTGCCCCCTGGCGTCACATCCGCCAGCAGCAGACACCCTTCCATCTCGCAGCGACGAGGAACAACTCAAAGTGGCACATTTGCCCACGCCGCCGCGTATTTCATGCCAGGCAGACGGAAGCCACACCTCCAGAAGCCAGAAAGTTCCCCATGCGCAACAATTGCTTGCAACACATCAAGCCTATGTTAAGCTCGCAACGCTAGTGGGGTTCCAAAGCCTTCGGGCCACGTCCGAACAACTTTAGATAGAGGGTGTCGAACATGAAAATTTCTTCCAGGACCATCCTGGCCGCCGCGCTCCTGACCGCACTGCCGATGGGTAGCGCGCTGGCTTGCACCATCTCCGCTTGGAATGGCACGCCCATTGGCTCCCCCACCGCGGGCGGCCCCACCTCCACGCCTGCCGTCGCCCGTTACAGCGGCGTCTGCGCCTTGGCCACCAACTCCAACCAGGCCGTTGTAGACAACACACCGGCTGCCGAAGCCGTCTATCGCGCTCGCTTCTATGTGCTGACCAAGTCCGTCAGCGGCGCCACCACCATCTTCAAGGCCACCACGGCCGACAATGGCGGCGGCGGCACCAACGTGGCC
>JAEXRB010000015.1 GCA_023438325.1 Pseudomonadota bacterium
ATCCCGAACACCCGTTGCTGCAAACCCTGATCACGCGCGGCTACCCCGCGTTTGCCGAGGCCGAACTGGCCGAGCGCGCCGCTGCCAATTTCCCGCCGTTCTCGCATCTGGCCCTGTTGCGCGCCGAGGCGCCGCATGCCGAGCCACTTCAGGCCTTCCTCGCCGCCGCCCACACGCGCTGTCGTGGCCACGACGGCGTACAGGCGCATCCGCCCATGCCCGCACCCATGCCGCGCCGCGCTGGCCGCCTGCGCGGCCAGATCCTGATCGAAGCTGCGCACCGCCCAGCCCTGCAAGCCATGCTGCGAAACGTATTCGTGCAACTGCATGAACTGCCCGAAGCACGCAAAGTGCGCTGGTCGCTGGATGTGGATCCGGTGGATTTGTACTGACTGGCCGCCGGCTCAGACCACAGCGCCCACTCCACACACAGCCCGCATGGCGCAACGCCGGCAGTCCACCTGCCCTTCATTGGCGAGGCTCGCTTCGCGAGTCTCAGGCATGTTGCCGAAGATGAAAAAAGGCCTGCCGCAAGCGGCAGGCCTTGGAAGGAGGCGCCGAGACGAGATCCTCGTCCCGGCTGACCCTGGAACATCAATCAGGGCTCGAAACCATCCTCGAAGATCATCGGGCCACGTACGGCACAGGTGACGGCGATGTCGGTAATGGGGTCATAGCCCATCGTGCCTGTGCCGTTGGAGACGGTGCAGGTTTGCGGCGCCGGATGACTGAGCACCGTGACTTCATAGGTTTCGCCCGTTGCCAGGCCCGGGTTGAAGTTGAAAGCACCATTGAAGCGGACGATCAGTTGCTTGTCGTTGTTCAACTGCAGGACAAGACCCGTCGCAGCCAATCCGCTCACGCTGCCACCAACAGGATTGAGAACTGGAGGCAGGGCTTCGCAAAGCACGCTCACATTGGTCACATCGGCTCCGGAAATGGTCCCGCTTCCATTGCTCACGGTGCAGTTCTGACCAAAGGGCTGTGTTCCCACCGTCACCGCATAAGGCGTGCCACTGGCCAGACCCAAACCGAACTCGAACGGGCCAGCAGCCGTAATTGGCAGGCTGTTGCCACCATTGAGCCTGAGCGTCAAACCGGCACCGGTGAGTCCGGCCACATCACCTCCCACCATGTAAGCCGGCGGCGTCGAGAACGAGAAGGTCTCGGAGAAATCGCTGTTTCCGCACACGTTGTTTGCCACGACACGCCAGTAATAGGTCGTCTCCAGCATCAGCGGCGTTGTCGGCGACCAGGTGTTCACGGTCGAGGTGCCGGTAGCAACGATATTCGTGAAACCGGCATCGGTGGCAACCACGATGCTGTAGTCCGCAGCCTCTGGATCATCAACCCAAGTGAACGCCGGAGTGACGGCCACGTTCGTCGCGCCATCGGCGGGGAGCGACAGGGTCGGATCGTCCGGCGTGCCCGCATTGACCTGCAAGCTGACCGCCAGATCATGGCTGATCGCGCCCGCACCGCTGGATGCACCCGTGATGGTGATCGGGTAGGTGCCGCTGGCAATACCCGACGTATTGTTGACGACGAACTGGCTGGTCGCCGCCGGCACGGCAGGCGTCACCGGATTGGGCGAAAAGCTGCTGCTGGCGGGAGCCGGAACACCGCTTGCCGTGAAAGTGACCGGATCGCTGAACTCGTAACGGCTGAGTACGCCGATACCGAACTGGGCGATGGAGCCGGCACAGATATTCAACGCGGCAGGATCAACCGACAGGTTGAAGTCCGGATCGGTGCTGATATCGAACGCACCGCTGGCGGCCAGTCCGTATTTCTGCGGGCCGAACGGTACGTTGATACCGCGCACTTGGATCTCGTAAAGACCCGGCGCCGGTGCCTCGAACTGGATGCGGTGCAGGTTGTTGAGGTTGTCGTAGTTGGCCGTCGTGGTGTCCTGAGTCGGATTGGCGTTGTTGACGGTGTATCCGGCCGGCAGTTTTTGCGTCCAGACTTCGCCATTGGGTGCCTTCACCTCGAGCCGCAGGCTGTTCACCGTGGCCGGGCTGGCGCCAACCGCACCGGGTTCGTCGGTCCACGTCAGTACGAAGGTCAGGCGCTCGCCGGATGTGGCAGTGAGCTGATAGGTGTGTGCCTCATTGGTGTTCAAACCAGTGCCTTCATCGTGGATGAAAAGCCGGGTCTGATCGCCCGTGAAGTAGAGCGAATCATCCAGCAGCACGCGCCCAAAGCCTTGTGCCGGCCCTGGATTGGCACCGGCGCCATTGCCGGTCATCTTGAATGCGCCGGTGGTCATGATCGCCTTGATCAAGGCGCCGGAAGCATTGGGCATTGCATCTGCGGGCGTGCGCTGACCGCTAGGATAAAAACCGCTGGCCAGATAATCCCGCACTAGGGCCGCAAGGCCGGCAGCGGTCGGCGTGGCCATCGAGGTACCGCTCATGGACGCCACACCGGATTCACTGCGCCCCGCCGAACGGATGGAGCTGCCCTGCGCGGTGAGATCAGGCTTAGTACGCGCATCCAGTGCCGGCCCGCGCGAGGAGAAGCTGGCCATGCCATTGGCACTGGCACCGCGCAGCGAGGCCGCAACGGACAATACGTTCTTGGCGTTGCCGGGGCTGCCCACGTTGTTCCCGTTTGCGCACGCCAGACCATCGTTGCCGGCGGCAAAGAGCATCAGCAGGTCATCATGATCCTGCATGATGCGGTCGGCATGACGAGAGTTGGCCCGGTAGGTGACGGTGCAACCGGAAATGCAGGCGCCGGTCTGGTTGTTGGTACAACCCGAACCCCATGAGTTGTTGTGGATGCGCACACCGTTCTGATAGGCGATGTCGGCCGCGTGATAGGGATTGCCGCCATGGGAGTTGAGGTAAGCCAGATTGCTGCCGGTTTCCTGCATCACCAGCTTGGCACCTGGCGCCATGCCATCCAGATCGGTGCCGCCGCCCGGTGTGGTGAAGCCGGAGCAGTCGGCACCGGGGTTGGAAAAACTGTCGTTGCCCACCGCCGAGCCTGCGACGTGCGTACCGTGGCCATGGTTATCCCCCCAGCTACCACCCGAAAGGCCGGACCACTTGTAGTAGGCGATGACCTTGCGCGCGTTATCGTTGGCCGGAATGCTCGCGCAGCCGGTGCCGCTACTGCAGACGCTGATCGGCGTGACTTGGGTATCGTCGCGAAAGGCGCGATTGTCCTGATACAGGCCGGTATCCAGCACACCGACCGTCTGGCCGCACCCGTAGATGCCTCGATCCCAGACCGGGGTCTGTCGCGGCGTACCCTGATTGCTTTGGTGCAGCCACTGGCCCTGGGAGTTGTAGTTGCGCGCAGGCATATGCAAGCCGATCGCCAGCACATCGTCGCGCTGGGCCAACTGCTCGACCACATCGGCCAACGCGGCACGCTCGAAGCGAGCCAGTGTCATGACCTCGCCATTGACATTCACGGTCTGCACATCGGAAAGACCCGCCAGCGAGGAAATGGCATGACGTGACGTATCCAGGCTGGCGCGGGTATCCAGGGATATCTCCAACCGCTCGACCCCCATGGCGGCCACGACATCCTGACCATTCAGCGTGGCGTAGATGTTCGGATCCACTTTCAGCGCCGGGAGCATCGGGCCGCTCCAGATCACACCATCGACGGAACGCATTGCCGCATCCAGTCGCGCCGGCATGCGCACAATGTAGGCGTAATGAGGCGCATAGCCGATGATGCGGGCGCCATTGGCTTCCACCGCATGTCGCTGGCGCTCGCCGATCGGGCCATCGAATTTGACGATACGCAAGGTCGACTGTTCGACGACTTGCTGCGACAGCAGGCTCGCCATGCCCGCACCGGCGGCAATCACATTGCCGTCACAGATGTTCTGGCTGGCGCCGGAGAACGACACCAGGCACTCGTGAGTATCGGCGGAAGCCATCGCTGGCAGCGCCAGCATGATGGCCAGTGGAAGAACTTTACGCATGAATGGTCCCTCGGAAATTGGTAGGCCGGGCGTCCTCGCGCCACGTGCATTTCAAGTTGATGATCGCCCCTGTTCTGGATGCGCATGTCCGGCAAGAACATGTCCCGAATGTCTGTGTCGGCCTCCGGGAAAAATCCGTGTGCTCGCAGCCCATCCGCGATTCCCCGCAACCACGGATCGAGCGTCCCCGAAGGTAGCACGAAACTCGTGTCGTCGATCAAGCCGGCCACATCGGACAGGTGGCATGGGCAGGTCTTCAATCCAGGCCTGCCGGCCATAGCCCATCACCTGTTCGCCGCCATTGGCAGACAAAAAAAGAGGCCTCCCGAAGGAGGCCTCGAAGTCACACTTGTTTCATTGGATCAGCGGTTGCGCTTGATGGCCTGCTCGAACCGCACGTTTGCAGGACGGGCACCCGCAGGATTGGCGGAACAATCCAGCGTGACGTCATCCAGCATTGCACCGGAAAGCTCGCCAGCGGGGCTGTCCGCCTGCCAGAAGAACCCGATGGTGTGCGTGTTGCCATCCAGGTAGCTGGCCGGCACTTCGAAGTTCATCGCGGTGAACGCCGTCGGATCACCCGCTGACGCCGGCACCGAATGAATCGTGTTGCCATCGATGCGGATTTCCAGCGTTGCAGTGGGATCGCCTTGCATCTGGTTCCTCAACCAGTAGTTGATCCAACGCGGCTGTCCGGCAGTCAGTACGACATCCTGCGTCACCGATGCCTCGGTCGGCTCATAAGCTCCACCCACCCACACGAACCAGGTTCCGGTATGTGCAGTAACGTTGCCTGATGAGTCGCACGTCGAGTCACAGAACGGCGTGTCGAACAGCGAATCGAAACCTACCCAGTACGGATTTGTGTACGAGTCGTCGGTCGCTTCGAAGCTCGGATCTTCGAACAATTGCGTCGGCCAGCACATCGGGTCATCGCCCTCGAAGCCATCATCGAAGATCGCAGGCGGACGTGCGGTCACTTGCAGCGTCACCGGCAAATCGATGCGCGGGAAGTCCGGATCGTTGGACGAAACGCAGATCAGGGCATCGTAGGTGCCAGGCGCCATGCCGGTGGCATTGGCGGTGACCGTCACCGTCTGCGACTCACCTTCAAGCACGGTTCCGCTGGCCGGAGAAACGCTCAGCCACGGCACATTGCTCGGATTTTCGCAGCCCACACCCGGAGGACCGGAAGCGGTTTCGATCGCACGGACGAACATGGCCTTGTAGTCTTCGAATCCTTCGATGGTCGGGGTCCACTCACCGCTGGAATACGAGTAGCCGCCTGCATCGGTGGCACTGGTCTCATCGGCGGCGAAGTACAGCCCCGTTACAACCGCGGCATTCCACTCCAGACCGATGTAGACGCTGCCCTCGGTGATTTCCAGCGCCATGGCCGAAACATCGATCGCCTGGAAGCTCTGTACCAAGCCGCTTGCGATGTTGTTGGCCGTCGCACTGACGCGACCCAGCTCGGTACCCGGCGCGCCGCCCGGACCGTTGTCGTCAAAGACCACCACCGTGACCGGTGCCGAAGTCACCCCGGCATTGCTCACCAGCGACACGCAAACCGTGCTGTAGGAGGCCGGATACATGCTCGGCGTGAACTTGTCCACGATCTTGGCATCGGTGCCGGCGGCAGCATTCCAGCCATAACCGTTGTCCGGAACGCCATTGCCATCGTGTACCACCAGGCCCTGGGTGCCGACGTCGCACAGCGGATCGTTCGCGAACACGACATTCCTGACGGCCGGAAGAGCACCATCGGAATAGCCGCGCAGTGCCTCATGCGCACCGTACTGTGCAGGTTCGGCATCACCGCCGCGTGCAATGTCATTGGCACGAGCCTGATTGCGGGCTTCGATCAACGCGTCGGCCTCGGCCAGGCGGGCGGCAAGCGCACGCCGGATCTGGAACTCCAGACGGCTGCCGACTTCACCGACGTTGCTCACTTCCAGCGTATCCGTACCGGTGGTGCCGGACATGGCGGTCATGCTGAGCGAGAACTTGTCCAGATCGATGGCCGGTGCCGGCAATGGTTGGTTGTCGACCGCGACGGTGTAGTCCTCCGCCTGTCCGTAGCTGCCGGAATGGCACGAACCAGGAACCGAGTTGAAGTTCTTGACCACACGCATGCGGACCTCACCCAACCAGGCGTTCGCAGGCACGCTGATCTGCCCGGTGGCCTGCTTGCCATCGGCACCAGTGGAGCTGATCAAGTCACTCAGGTTGAAGCCTTCACCGGCATCATCGAAGCTGCCATTGCGGTTCCAATCGAAGAACACCCGGATCTTGTTGGTGTAATTGCCGTCCGTATTGCCTTCGACCGCGATGTCGTAGACACCACCCTGCGAGACATTGCCCACCACCGCCGTGAAGTTCTCCAGTGCCGGGCTGCCGCCAACGGCGGGCGAGCTGGCATTGTCGAATCCGCCAAACACCACGCGGCTGATCGGCTCGACGGACAGGGTGAAATTCACGTTGCAGTACGGCTGCGGGAACGGCAGCGGTTCGAACTCGACTTCGACCGTGCAGTTTGCAGCGATCGGGCCAGCAACATAGGTATCACCACTGAGCACACCAGGGCAGGTCCCGCCCACCGAACCGACGCCGAAACCGAATTCCGGGGTCAGGGTGAAGCTGACCGAGTCGTTCTCGTCCACGGTCTGCACGGTATCAGGCGAGATCGTGCCGCCGCCGCCCGTCACGCTCGGAGTCACATCGAACGTGAGGCCACTGGCTTCGACCACCATTTCAACCGGCACCGAAACCAGCGGATTGACTGCATCATTGCTGGCAATGCAGAGCTGACCGCTGTATGTGCCCGGTGCCATGCCATTGGCGCTGAAGGCCACCGACACGGAATCGGTGCTGCCAGCACCGGTACTGCCCATTGGATCAGACACACTCAGCCAAGGCAGATCGCTTGGGCTGGAGCAGTCGCCACCGCTCTCCAGGCTCACCACCATGGTCAGGTGGAAGTCCGGGAAGCCACTGCCGACGTTGTCCACCGGCGTCGGGGCGCTGATGCTGCAGGTTTCACTCGAGATGAAGGTCGGGTGGGTTTCCGGCGTGCCGTTGGCACCCGGGAAGAAGCTGCCACTGTCGGTACCGGCGGTGTGCCATTCGACCACCAGATCGGTGGCGACGGTATCACTGATCGTGCCAGTAACCGGGATGGTGACCGAAACCAGCGAACCGGACACCGTGGTGGAGGTGGTGCCGATCAACGTCAGAGCGCTGGTCGGAATCGTGTCCACGGGGGTGCCATGCGGAATCGTGTACAGGTTGATCGTCGTCG
>JAEXRB010000114.1 GCA_023438325.1 Pseudomonadota bacterium
AAGAAGTACGTGCTGACCTGGACCTATCACCCCAAACCGCTGAACACCGCCGTCGCCAATTCGGCCCTCACCATCGCCACCCGCATGGGCATGGATGTGACGTTGTTGTGTCCCACGCCGGAATACGTGCTGGATGAGCGCTACATCGGCTGGGCCAGGCAAAACGTGGCCGAAAACGGCGGTTCGTTCGCGATCAGTCACGACATTGACAGCGCTTATGCCGGCGCCGACGTGGTCTATGCCAAGAGTTGGGGTGCATTGCCGTATTTCGGCAATTGGGAACCGGAAAAACCCATCCGCGACCAGTACCAGCACTTCATCGTCGATGAGCGCAAGATGGCGCTCACCAACAACGGCGTGTTCAGCCACTGCCTGCCGCTGCGCCGCAACGTCAAAGCCACCGATGCGGTAATGGACTCGCCCGCCTGCATCGCCATCGAAGAGGCCGAGAACCGCTTGCATGTGCAGAAAGCGGTGATGGCTGCTTTGGTTCGCTGAGATCCCATTTTCCACGGAACGTCAGAAACATGAATTCTCCCAATGACTCCCGCGACATCGTGCTGGCCTTTTCCGGCGGCCTGGATACCAGTTTCTGCGTGCCCTATCTGAAAGAGCGCGGCTGGAACGTGCATACCGTGTTCGCCGATACCGGCGGTGTGGACGCCGAAGAACGGGCTTTCATCGAGGCCCGCGCCGCCGAGCTGAGCGTGGCCAGCCATCGCACCATCGACGGTGGCCCGGCCATTTGGGAAGGCTTCGTCAAGCCGTTTGTCTGGGCCGGCGAGGGCTATCAGGGCCAGTATCCATTGCTGGTTTCGGATCGGTATCTGATCGTGGATGCGGCACTCAAGCGCGCGGCCGAACTGGGCACCAACGCCATCGCGCACGGTTGCACAGGCATGGGCAACGATCAGGTGCGTTTCGACCTGGCAGTGAAGGCGCAGGGCGATTTCCGCATCGTCGCACCGATCCGCGAGATTCAGAAGGAGCATACCCAGACCCGCGCCTACGAGCAGAAATATCTGGAAGAGCGCGGCTTCGGCGTGCGCGCCAAGCAGCAGGCCTACACCATCAATGAAAACCTGCTTGGCGTGACCATGTCCGGCGGTGAAATCGACAAGTGGGATGTGCCGGGCGAGGGCGCGCGCGGTTGGTGCGCGGCGCGTGGGGAGTGGCCTTCGGAACCTCTCGATGTGCGCATCGGCTTCGCCAAGGGCGAGGCGGTGTCGATCAATGGCGAAACCCTCGATGGCGCGACGCTGCTGGCAAAACTCAACGCGCTGTTTTCCCCTTACGGCGTGGGGCGTGGTGTCTACACGGGCGATACCGTGATCGGCCTCAAGGGCCGCATCGTGTACGAAGCGCCGGGCCTTGTCGCCTTGCTCACCGCGCATCGCGCGCTGGAAGAGGCGGTGCTGACCAAACAGCAGAATCGCTTCAAGCCGGACGTGGCGCGCAAGTGGGTGGAGTTGGTGTACGAAGGCTTTTTCCACGATCCGCTGAAAACCGACCTGGAAGCCTTTCTCGCGTCCTCGCAGGCCACCGTGAATGGTGAAGTGACCTTGCGCACCCATGGCGCTCGCGTCGACGCGGTGGCCCTGGAATCGGTGCACATCCTCAATGCCAAGGGCGCCACTTACGCGCAATCGGCCGATTGGGGCGTGGAGGAAGCCGAAGGCTTCATCAAGTTGTTCGGCATGAGCAGCACCTTGTGGGCGGAAGTGAACAAGGGCTCGCACTGATTCGATTTCCATGCCCGTCCGGCTTGCCGGATGGGCATGTCCTTCCTTCACCATCGACTTCGCGACGCACTCATGACCTCCTTGCTTGAATCCACCTTGGCGCATCTGGAAGCGCTGGTGTCCTTCGATACCCGCAACCCGCCGCGCGCCATCACCACGGGCGGCATCTTCGATTACCTGCGGGCGCATTTGCCGGGTTTCCGGATCGAGGTGATCGATCACGGCGCCGGTGCGGTCAGCCTGTTTGCCGTGCGCGGTGCGCCGAAGATCCTTTTCAACGTGCACATGGACACGGTGCCCGATTCGCCTGCGTGGACGGCCAGTCCGTTCGAGTTGCGGGTGGATGGCGAACGCGCCACGGGCCTGGGGTCATGCGACATCAAGGGCGCGGCGGCGGCGTTGCTGGCGGCGGCCAATGCCTGTGATGGCGATGCCGCGTTTCTGTTTTCCAGCGACGAGGAAGCCAATGATCCGCGCTGCATCGATGCTTTTCTGGCACGCAAGCTGCCGTTCGATGCCGTGTTGGTGGCCGAGCCGACGCAATGCCGCGCGGTGCTCGCGCATCGCGGCATCGCTTCGGTATCGATGCGTTTTTCCGGCCGGGCAGGACATGCCTCGGGTCGACAGCAGGCCTCCGACAGCGCCTTGCATCAGGCCGTGACCTGGGGTCATCGCGCGCTGGAATTGGTCACGGCGCTGGAAGGCGAAAAGTTCGGCGGCCTTTCCGGCCTGCGCTTCAACATCGGCCGCATCGAGGGTGGCATCAAGGCCAACATGATCGCGCCTTCTGCCGATGTGCGCTTTGGTTTCAGACCGTTGCCCTCGATGGATTTCGAGGCGCTGCTGGAGCGTTTCCGCACCTTGGCCGAACCTGTTCCGACGATGTTCGATGAAACTTTCCGAGGCCCCAGCTTGCCATCGGGCGAGCCGGAGCTGGCCGAGGATCGGCGTCTTGCCGCACGCGACGTAGCCGACGAACTGGGGCTGGAAATCGGCAATGCGGTGGACTTCTGGACGGAAGCCTCGTTGTTCTCCGCCGCCGGTTACACCGCCATGGTCTACGGCCCCGGCGACATCGCCCAGGCCCACACCGCAGATGAGTGGGTAAGTCTGGCCGAACTTGGCGCGTATGCGGAATCGGTGTTGCGCATCCTGCAGCGATGAGCCCGTCTTTTTTCCCGACACATTTACAGAAACCTATTTCCGATACGCCCATGCAAACCCGTCAGACCATCGTCCGCCTGCTGTCCTCCATGGCCAGCGCGAAAGAGATCAGCCAGTACCTCAAGCGCTTTTCCCAACTCGACGCCAAGCGCTTTGCCGTGGTGAAAGTAGGCGGCGCGGTATTGCGCGATGATCTGGATGCGCTCACATCTTCGCTTTCCTTCCTGCAGGAAGTTGGCCTCACCCCCATCGTGCTGCATGGCGCCGGCCCGCAACTGGATGAGGAACTTTCCGCTGCCGGCATCGAGAAGCGCACCGTGGGCGGACTGCGGGTGATGTCACCGCAGGCGTTGGCCATCGTGCGGCGCGTGTTTCAGGCGCAGAACCTGCGCCTGGTGGAAGCCTTGCAGCAAGCCGGTGCGCGTGCCACTTCGATCGTCGGCGGCGTGTTCGAGGCCGATTATCTGGATCGCGAGGTATACGGCCTCGTGGGCGAGGTGCAGCAGGTCAATCTGGCGGCCATCGAAACCAGTCTGCGCGCAGGCTCCATTCCGGTGATCGCCAGCCTTGGCGAGACCATCGGCGGGCAGATACTCAACGTCAATGCCGATGTGGCTGCCAATGAGATGGTCAAGCGTCTGCAGCCATACAAGATCGTGTTCCTCACCGGCACCGGCGGTTTGCTCGATGAAAACGGCAAGGTGATCGACTCGATCAACCTGTCCACCGAATACGACCACCTGATGGCGCAATCGTGGATCAATGGCGGCATGCGGGTGAAGATCGAACAGATCAAGGACTTGCTCGACGCGTTGCCGCTGGAATCCTCGGTTTCCATCACCCGGCCCGATGATCTGGCCAAGGAACTGTTCACGCACAAGGGTTCGGGCACCTTGGTGCGGCGTGGTGAAAGGGTGTTGCGCGCAACTTCATGGGCGGAACTGGATCTGGTCCGGATGCGGACCCTGATCGAATCTTCCTTCGGTCGCGAACTGGTGCCCGATTACTTCGAGCGCACCCCGCTTTTGCGTGCCTATGTCAGCGAGAACTACCGTGCCGCGATCATCCTCACCGGCGAGGAGGATCGCCCGTACATGGACAAGTTCGCCGTGCTCGATGAAGCCCAGGGCGAGGGTTTGGGGCGTGCAGTATGGAATGTGATGCTGGAGCAAACCCCGTGTCTGTTCTGGCGTTCACGCCACAACAATCAGGTCAACATCTTCTATTACGCCAATTCCGATGGCTGCTACAAACTCGGCACCTGGAAGGTGTTCTGGTTCGGGCTGGAAAGTTTTGATGCCATTCGTGAATCGGTGCGGGCCTGCTCGGACAGGCCGCCCACCTTGATGGATCGCAAGGCATGAGCAGCAGGAAAACCCTTGGCATCATCGGCGCACGCGGGCATACCGGCAGCGAGCTGATTCGATTGCTTGCCGCACATCCGTCGCTGGAGCTGGCTTTCGTGTCATCGCGTGAACTGGATGGCCAGCGCGTGGCCGAGCACAACGCGGCGTATCAAGGCGAACTGCGTTACGAAAACCTCGATCCGGCGGCGGCTGCCGCGCGTGGCGCGGATGCGGTGGTGCTGGCACTGCCCAATGG
>JAEXRB010000134.1 GCA_023438325.1 Pseudomonadota bacterium
ATTGCCCACTACCAACAGCACGCCAACGCCCAACAAGGCCGCCACCACCAGCGCCAGACGGCGCCCGAAGTCGAGCCATGCGATCAGGCGCGCACGCCACTGCGCATCATGCTGGACGAAGTCGACATCCGGCAATGCGCGCAGGCGTTGTGCCAGCACCAAGGGGTCGATACCTGTGACCGGCGTCACGACCAGTACCGCCGGCAGCGGATTGTCGTCCAGCAAGGCCAGGGCATCGGCGAAGTCGGCCATTTCACGAAACTCGGCCAAGCCTTCCTCGGGTGTACGCACCAGCACGCGTTCGACCAACGCATCGGCACGCAATTGCTCTGCCAGCGCCTGTGCGGCGGCATCGTCGACTTTCGGGGCAAGGAACAGGCTGATCTCGCGCGCCTCACGGAAGCTGCCGGAGAGCTTTTCGACATTGCCGATCAGCATCGCCAGACACAGCGGCAGCACCAGCGCCACCGCCATCACGCCCACGGTCAATGCCGTGGCCCATGGGCGCTGCATCATGCGGCCGATGCTGGAAAACAGACTGTAAAGATGCAGGTCGCGCCAGGCCCGCAATCGCTCGCGCAAGCCCTGTCCGTGCGGCCTGGGTGTGTTGCGATGCTTCTTCTCGGTACCGGCACTCATGCCGCACCTCCCGGCGCGGGCCGGTAGTCGTCGATCAACTTGCCGTGATCTAGCACCAGCACGCGCTTGCGCAGACGCCGCACCTGATGCAGGTCGTGGCTGGCGATCAGCACGCAGGTGCCCTGCGCCGGCAGGCTGGCGAACAGTTCCATGATCTCGGCGGCCAGTTGCGGATCGAGGTTGCCGGTAGGCTCGTCGGCCACGAGCACATCCGGCCGCGCCACCACGGCGCGTGCAATGCCGACGCGCTGCTGTTCACCGCTGGACAAGGCCATGGGCAGCGCACGCTCACGTTCGGCCAGGCCCACTTTCTCCAGTACCACGCGCACCCGTTTGGCCACCTCGGCACGCGGTACGCCGGCAATCACCAGCGGCAGCGCCACGTTCTCGAACAGGCTGCGATCCATCAGCAGGCGGTGATCCTGAAACACCACGCCGACGCGCCGGCGATGTGCCGGCAAACCGCGTCGCTTCACCAGCGCCAGGTTGCGATCACCGAAGAACACGGTGCCGCGCGTCGGGCGCTCACTCAGATGGATGAGCCGCAGCAAAGTGCTTTTGCCCGCACCGGAATGGCCCGTGACGAATAGCATCTCGCCTTCGTCCACCGAGAAGCTGACATCGGAAAGCGCCTCGTGCCCGCCCGGATAGCGTTTGCTGACGTGATCGAATCGAAGCTGGCTCATGGTCAGGCAGGGTCGGATGAACCACCGCACGTTAGCACCGCGCTCATCATCGCACCAAAGTATTGAGCGAGAAGATCGGCAACAGGATGGCGAGCACGATGAACAGCACCAGGCCGCCCACGAGCAGGATCACGCCCGGCCCCAGCACCGTGGTGGCCACGCCCAGCGCGGTATCCAGCTCACGCTCCTGCTGGGCAGCGGCATCAAACAGCATCGTATCCAGCCGCCCGCTCTTTTCACCGCTGGCCACCAGCCGCAACGCCACCGGCGGAAACTGGCCGGTTTCCTCCAGTGCGCGCGCCAGCCCCTGACCTTCGCGCACCCGAAGCGAGGCCTTCCCCAGTGCCTCGCGCAACACCGCATTGCCCACGACCTGGGAGGCAATATTCAACGCCTCCAGCAAGGGCACCGCGCTGGAAACCAGCAGGGCCAGCGTGCGCGAGAACCGTGCGGTCTCAGCGGCGCGAACCAGCCGACCGATGACCGGCGCCTTCAGCACCGCGCGCTGCCAACTCCTGCGCAGCGTCGGGGTGCGCGCCACGGCAATGCCCGCCATCACCAGCAAAAACGGTGGCAACAACAACCACAAGCCGAAGCGCTCGACCGCATCGGACACGGCGATCAAGACACGCGTGGCCCACGGCAAAGCCTGCTGCGCCTGCTCGAACACGCCGATCACCTGCGGCACCACCCAGATCATCAGCCCGGCCACCACCAGCAGCGCGACACAGGTGAGCAGGATCGGATAGGCCAGCGCCAGGATCACCTTGCTGCGCAGGGCCTCGCGGCTTTCCGTGTAATCGGCCAGGCGCGCCAATACCGTATCCAGGCGCCCGGATGCTTCGCCGGCGGCAATGGTGGCGCGATACAGCACCGGAAAGGTGTTGGGCGATTCGGCCATCGCGTTGGCCAGCGTCACACCTTCCATCACCCGGGCCCGCAGCGACACCAAACGCGAACGCAACCGGCCTTCACTACCTTCGGCCAACGCGCCAAGTGCTTCATCGATGGGCAATCCGGAGCCGATCAATGCCGAGAGCTGGCGCGTCAGCAGGGCCAGTTGCGCGGCGGACAAGCCACGATCGCCCTCGCCCATCGCCGCCGCATCCGAAACCGGCGAGACATCCAGCGCGTTCAGCCCTCTCTCGCGCAGGCTGGCGCGTGCCGCGCGGGCGGTATCGGCCTGCAACACACCTTTGCGGGTGCGTCCGTCGGCATCCAGGGCGTGATAGGCGAAGGCTGGCATGGCGGCGAAGTGTAGGGCCTGAACTCAACGCCCGTCGCGGATCGAACCGGATTTCTTCGCCATCATTCGCCGCACCACCGCATCGGGCAGATATTTGTAAGCGGCGCGCATCAATTTGTAGCCGAAGCCGGGAACCACCATCACTCGCCCCGACTCCACGCCTTCCACACCGAGGCGCGCAACATCATCGGTTTGCAACCACATCCATTTCGGCAACTGCGACACCAACCCGCGTGTGCCCGTCACATCATGGAACTCCGAATAGGTGAAGCCCGGACACAGGGCACAGGCATTGACGCCGTACCGTGCATTTTCCAGCGCCAGCGATTCGGTGAACTTGATCAGATAACTCTTGCTGCCCGCGTACAAGGTCTGGCCATTGGAACCGGGCAACAGCCCGGCAAACGAAGCCACGTTGAGAATCCGACCGCGCCCGCTTGCGCGGATCTGCGGCAGGAAGCGCCAGGTCAATTCGCTGGCCGCCGTCACCATCACCTGCATGAAGGCCGCATGCGTTTCCCACGGCGATGACAAGTAGTTTCCAGGCACGCCATAGCCGGCATTGTTGACCAACGTACCAACCCGGATGCCGCGCTCGGCGAGCTGGTCGAAAAGATATTTCGGCGCGGCAGGATCGGCCAGATCAGCCGCGAGGACCACGCAATCCACTTGCCCTCCCAGTTCCTGCGCCAAGGCCTGAAGTCGATCCTCACGCCGCGCTGTCAGCACCAACGACACGCCGCGCCGTGCATATTCACGCGCAATCGCGGCGCCGATACCGCTGGAGGCTCCAGTGACGAG
>JAEXRB010000044.1 GCA_023438325.1 Pseudomonadota bacterium
ATGTCGATCGATTCCACCGCCGGAATTGACCTGGCCACCATGCAGCGCCATGCCGGTGACGCCACGCAACTGCTCAAGGCGCTGGCCAACGAGCGACGTCTGATGATCCTGTGTCTTTTGGCCGAAACCGAGCGTTCTGTGGGCGAACTGAATGGTCTTCTGGACCTTTCCCAGTCCGCGCTCTCGCAACATCTGGCGGTGCTGCGCGAGGAAGGCCTGGTGGAAACCCGGCGCGAGGCACAAACCATTTTCTATTCGCTCGCACCCGGCCCGGCCTTCAAGATCATCCAGACCCTGCATGGCATCTATTGCGCACCCGGCTAGGTGCTGCACGCCCTACTCACGAAGGCACGGCCGGTGAAATCGCACGCTGCAAACGCCATCGCCCATGCAAGAGCGATGGCGTTACGAGGGAAAGCAGCCTGCGGCGTGATTACAACCCTTCGACCTCCGGATCACGACATCGCTGCTTCCAGCAACGGTTGCAACACGATGCGCTGCAGGCGCTCGGCACGCCCTTGCAGATAGGCCGTACTGGCTTCATCCATGTAGCTGCGCTGCGCCAGCTCCAGTTGCACCGCATCGATGCCCGCAGCCGGATTTCCATAGTGGCGGGTGATATAGCCGCCTTTGAAGCGGCCATTGACGATGTAGCTGTAGTCGCTTTGCGCGGCAAGCACGGCCTCCAGCCGCATCTGCATCGCCAGCGCGCAACTGCCGCCATTGACCGTACCGAGATTGAGATCGGGAAGCTGGCCCTCGAACAAGAACGGCAGCTCACCCCGGATCGAGTGCCCCTCCCACAGCAGCACGCGCCCATGCAGGGCACGCAGGCGCGCCAGTTCTTCCCGCAGCGCGTCGTGATAGGGCTGCCAGTACGTGGCCACGCGCGCGGCGATGTCCTCGGGTGAAGGCGCCTGCCCCGGCAGGTAAACCGGCTCGCCGGAAAACTGCACCTGTGGACACAGGCCCGTGGTGTTCTGGCCCGGATACAGCGAAACATCATCCGGCGGACGGTTCAGATCGACCACGTAACGCGAATGATGCGGGCGCAGAATCGATGCACCCAGCGCACGCGCGAACGCATAGAGCCGTGACACATGCCAATCGGTATCCGGCGCCGCCTGCGCGCTCGGCTGCATGCGCGCACGCAAGGGTTCGGGGATGTGGCTGCCGTCGTGCGGCAGGCTCACCAGCAGCGGCGCGGTGCCGCGTTCCAGCGTGAAAATGTCCATGCAAAATCCTACAGACGCTCGGCGTCATCCAGAAGTTGTGGTGGCGCATCCAGCGGCGGCTCGCGTTTCACTCCAGCACGATAGCGCCACCACAGGCCAATGCCGATGGCGCACATCGTCAGCGCCGCCACGGACAGGCCAGTGCGGTACGGCGCCAGCAACGGCGCGGCCGCACCGGCAAGGATGGCGTTGAAAGTGAGGCCGGTGAAGGCCTGCATCGAAGCCGCCGTGCCACGCTGGCGCGGATACATGTCGAGCATGGCGATAGTCAGAAGCGGAAACACCAAGCCCACGCCACAGGCATTGAGGCCCATCGGCAACACCGCCCACGGCAGGCCGATCTGATCTGCGGCGAGGTTATAGGCCAGATTGATGAGCACCGCGAGCGCGGACATGGAAAAGCCCAGTTTGGCCGTGGCCGATTGGCTCAGACGTCCGGCCAGACGACTGGACAGGAACGAACCGATCATCAACCCCACCACGATGGGCACGAACAACCAACCAAATTGCTGCTGATTGAGGCCCAGGTAATCGAGCACCAGAACAGGTGCGGACACGATGTAGATGAACAGCGCGCCGAAATTGAAACAGGCCGCCAGCGCCAGCAGCATGAAGCGACGATTGCGCAGCACCGCCCAGCTTCCGCGCGCCAGCGAAGTGATTCGAAGCGGTGTGCGCGCCGCCAGCGGATGCGTCTCCGGCAGCCAGATGAGGCAGGCGAAAAACACCAGCAAGGAAAAAATCGCCATCGCCCAGAAGATGCCGTGCCAATCTGCCCAACCTAGGATCCAGCCACCAACGATGGGCGCAATGGCCGGCGCAATGGAGAAAATCATCGTCGCCTGCGCCATCAACTTCTGCGCCGCATTGCCTTCCAGGCAATCACGGATCAGGGCGCGTCCGACGATCAACCCCGCGCCAGCCGAAATGCCCTGAAGGGCACGAAACGCGAGCAGGCCGTAGAGACTCTGTGACAGCGCGGCACCAACACATGCCAGCACGAAAACCGCAACGCCCGCCAGAATCACCGGGCGCCGCCCGAGCGCATCGGATACCGGCCCATGGAACACGCTCATCAAGGCATAAGCGATCAGATACACGCTGATGCTCTGCTGCACCGCTGCGTGCGAGACGCCGAACTGCGCCTGCAATTCCGGAAAAGCCGGAAAAATGGCATCGATGGCGAACGGGCCGAACATCGACAACCCGGCCAGCAACAAGGCAAGACGCCACAGGAAGGCGCGCGAATGGGATGACATGGGCATCCTGATGGCGGAAAACGATGATTGTATCGGCCCGGCAGAAACCCATGCCGAAAGATGACCCTGTAGGATCGCCCCACCTCACCTCGCAGCTGCGCTCCCGGCATGAAAACCTTGCTGCTCTATCTCGCCACCGCGCTGGCCGAAATCCTCGGCTGCTACCTGCCCTACCTGTGGCTCAAGCAAGGCCACACGGCCTGGCTGCTCGTACCGGCCGCGCTCAGCCTGGCGATGTTCGCGTGGCTGCTGACCCTGCACGACACCGCCGCCGGGCGCGTGTACGCCGCTTATGGCGGGGTCTACATCGGCATGGCCATCGCATGGCTGTGGGCTGTCGACGGCGTGCGCCCCACGGCGTGGGACATCGCCGGCGTGCTGGTGGCGCTGGCCGGCATGGGCATCATCGCGTTCCAGCCACGCTGACATCGCTGAACCCGGATTGACCCGAATCAATGTCGCACCGCAGCGGCAGGAGCACAGTAGGAAGCGTCAACCCACAGGAGACGCTGCGATGTACCAGACCATCCTCTTTCCCACCGACGGTTCGGAGTTGTCGCACAAGGCCGCCGATGCGGCGATCGAACTGGCCAAGACACTGGGCTCACGCCTGATCGCATGGAGCGGTGCGGAGGTCTATGCCCTGCCCTTTGCGGAACAGGCCTACGTGGATCAGACCCTCGTCGTCGAGCAGGCAATGAAGGAAGCACAGGCCAACGTCGACGCCATCGCCGCTCGTGCCGCTGCTGCCGGCGTGCCATGCAAAACCTTTACCGGCATGAGTGATTCGCACTGGCAAGGCATCATCGATGCGGCCAACGATCATGCCTGCGATCTGATCTTCATGGCCTCGCATGGCCGTCGCGGCGTGGCCGCACTGCTGCTCGGCAGCGAAACCCAGAAGGTGCTGACGCATTCGACGGTGCCGGTGCTGGTGTATCGCTGACACGCGCACAGGCCCCGTCGCGCCTTATGCCCGGCGCGACACCTGCGAAGTCCAATAGTGTCCCGCCCGCCCATCGGGCAAGACTCCCCGCACAACTATTCAGGACGAGCGGTTGGCCCGCATGTTCGTATAGGCTGAACTTTTCTGACGCCGGTCGAAATGCGCTCAAACCGGCGTCAATGCCATGCCGCAACCGGTGGCCAATGGCAGGAACCCGGGGAAGGAGGTCGCCACGGTTTCGCAACCATGAATGCGTACCGGCGCGGAGGCACACTGCGCCGCGACGACGAAACTCATGGCGATGCGATGGTCGTGGTGCGCCTGCACGTCGGCACCCGCCAGATCGGCCCCGCCATGGATGATCGCGCCATCCGGCGTCTCGTCCATGCGCGCGCCCATGGCACGCAGGCCCTGCGCCATCACCGCGATGCGATCGGATTCCTTCACCCGCAACTCCGCCGCACCGCGCACCACGGTGACGCCAGTCGCAGCCGTTGCAGCCACGAACAGCGCCGGAAATTCGTCGATCATGTCAGGCACCAGGTGTTCGGGCACTTCGATGCCCTGCAGCGGCGCATGCACGACGTACAGATCGGCCACAGGCTCGCCACCCTCCTCGCGCACGTTGCGCTCGGTGATGTTGGCACCCATCAAGCGCAATGCATGCAAAAGGCCGGTGCGACGCGGATTCATGCCCACGCCTTCCAGCAGAAGATCCGAACCGGGCACGATGCTGGCCGCCACGAGGAAGAACGCCGCCGAGGAAAAATCGCTCGGCACTGCAATATCTGCGGCGCGCAGACGATGACCGCCACGCAGCCGTGCGAAACCCGGCGAAAACTCGATCGGCCAACCGAGCGCGGCCAGCATGCGCTCGGTGTAGTCGCGCGTGGGATG
>JAEXRB010000148.1 GCA_023438325.1 Pseudomonadota bacterium
CTCTTGGCCTGCGTGATGCTGATGACGCGGCGGCTGGATTGGTGGCGGGTGGGGAGTCGATGATCAATGTTCCCAAGCCAGCCCCTCTCCCGCCGGGGTGGGCAGGGATTTCGTGCAGCGTAGCCGCAAGCCTGCGAACGCCTGCCGGCATGAAAGCCGGCAGGCTAGGGTGTGGGTTGGAGTGAGGGTACGGACGAAGCGTCACTTTGCGAATGGACGATTGGCTGGAATCTTCCAAACGGTCTAAAATCTTTACTTCGCATTACTTTTCGAGGTGTGCCGTGGAAGATTTCACTGTCACCAGCAAGGGCCAGGTCACCATTCCGCGCCATATCCGGCAGAAGCTGGGCATCCACGCTGGCAGCAGGGTGCGGTTCCACATCGATAACGACACCGCCCGGCTCGAAGTAGTGGCCCCCGCCGTGCCGGTGGTGGAAAGCGGGTTCGGCATGCTGCGCAGCAAGCGCAAAAGCGTGCCGGCGGATTTCGACCCGGCCAGGCTGCTGGACTCGCCGTGAAGGGCTGCACCGGGCTGGATACCAATGTGCTGGCGCGCTATTACGTCAGCGACGCCGGCGATGCGAAAAGCACGGCCCAGCGCGAAACGGCACGCCGGCTCATCGAATCGGGCCGACCTCTGGCAGTGAGCAAGACGGTGCTGCTGGAACTGGAATGGGTGCTGCGCGGCTACTACGGCTTCGCGCGCGAGGAAGTGGCACAGGTGTTCGCGCACCTCATGGCGCAGCCCGGCATCCATGTAGAGGATCGCCCCACCGTGGAACGCGCCCTGGCCGCGCACGCCTCCGGACTGGATTTCGCCGATGCGTTGCATCACGCCAGTTATGCCGAATGTGCCGATATGGCGACCTTCGATGATCGAGGGTTCGTACGGCGTGCGCGCAGGCTTGGGTTGATGCCGTCGGTGGGGTTGCCTTGACGGTGTTTCGACCAGATGGATTCCCTTTTCATGTTTCAGCGCGAAGTGATACGAGGTGAAATAATCGGACCGAGCGCGCTTGATCAAACGATCCTGCGTGTGGCGCCCAGTGGCGAGTTCGTCCAGTAGCCTGCCGACGAGCTCGCCACCTTCCTGCCCGATCGAATCTCCGCAGAGGGTGGCTGCGACAGCGCCGCAATGAAGCATCTTTACAAGGCAAGTGCCAGCGCATGACTTCGATAACCCGCCAACTCGGCGTTGAAGCCGATGCACAGCCAGTCCTCTCTTCGCGCGACGTGGTCGCCGGCCTCGGAGCCGCTCCGCGCCAATTGCTGGCTGCCAGTTTGGCGCTGTACGACGATGGTAGCCTGCAAGCGCGTATCGCCTCGCTGTGGAGAAAATGGAAGCCAGGTCAGTCAGCAGAGCCGGCTGATGCAGTGGAGCTGGCACGCAGCGTGCAGAGTTCGGCGGACAAGTGGCTGCGTTCGTCGTTGACAGATGACGACCTGCGGTTGCTGCTGTGGATCCGTCTGCGTGAGTCCTTCGAGTTGCCTGCCTCGTGTTTTGCATCCCTGCGCGGCGCGGCGGTGGCGGCCGATGATCTGGTGGCCCGTACCTTGTCGTCGCTGCAACCGGGCCGCGTGGCCGGATGGCTGGAATCCCGGGGATGGAAGGAAGCCAAGGCACGCCCTCAGACCCTGGACATGCTGGCACGTGCCACCCTGCAGGAACTCCTGGACGCGGTATTCAAGGCGGACGACGCGCAATCGGCGCAGGTCAAGGAGCGATTGCTGGAGGAAGTGCGCGGAAAGCTGAATGGTCTGGACGAGGATGCGCGCAGCAAAGTGCTGGAGGCTGCGGGCGCGGATGAGTTGAACGATGCCGCGCTCCGGCGAATCCTGTTGACCGGCGGTGGGTTCGGTGCGTTTGGTGCCGGGGTGGGCATGGCAGGATTTTCCGCCTACATCCTTGCCGCGCAGTTGTCGGCGTTCATCCCCTTCGTCAGTGGCCCGGCGTTGGTGTCGTTCGTTTCGGTGCTGTCCAATCCGATCACCATCGTCGCCGGGACGATCGGGGTGGCATGGTGGGCAAGCACCTCGGCCAATGCCGATATTCGCATGGCCATATCGGCGCGGGTGATGTCTTTGCTAGCACTCAGTGGCACCTTGGCTGGCGATGCTGGTGTTCGTTCGATGTTGACTGCATTCCCGCGCATTGAAGCGATTAGTGCGCCCGATGGATTCGGTGCCGGAGCACTGGCCGCTTATGCAGCAGATTGGAAGGTGATTGCACCGGTCCGGCGCGCGGCAGTTTCGCCGGATGCGAAGGTGATGGCCTGGATGGAGTCGGCTGCGGGTGATTCTCGCCTGGGTGGTGTGGTGTCGGGCAAGGTGGACGAAGCCCGCAATGCCGCTGCCCTTGGCGTGATGGCCCTCGGCGACATCTTGTACAACGCGTGGCGCATTGACCCGCATGTGCTGGAAGCCGCCGATTTCTCACGCGTGCAGGACCTTGGCGATCCGGTGGCTTTTGCCGGGTTTTCCAGGGAGGTGCTCGCGTTGGGCGAGGCGGGCATGCAGGGGGCAGTCAGCAATCTCAAGGGATACGTCGCCGAGCGCGTGGCCGCCGCACAACTTGTCGCGCAGGGACACGTCGTCGAGTTTCCGGGCAATTCGAACGAGGCAGGCTGGGACATCGCCGTCGATGGCGTGCGATACCAAGTTAAGAACGTGCAGGGCCTGTCTGCGTTGCAGGAGCACTTTGACCGTTACAACTACCCGGTCATCGCCAACGCCGAGATCGCGGAGCAACTCGCGGCAAAGGGCGACGATGCGCCGGAATGGGCATCGAACGTACATTTCGTCGAAGGCTACAGCAACGATGTGGTTGAGCATGTCACGCGCGACAGCGTGGATGCCGGCATGGACATGCTGGAGCCGGATGTTCCTGCGTTCGCTGTGTTATTGAGTGGCCTGCGCAACTATCGTCGAGCCAGTCGTGGCGAGATCACGGGGAGCCAGGCAGTCCAGGAAGTATTGCTCGATGGCGGGACGCGCGCCGGGCTGGCTGTGGTGGGTGGCTACGTGGGTTCAGGCGTGGGACTGCTCGTGTTTGGGCCAGCCGGTGCGCTGGTGTTTGGTGCCGTGACGCCAGTGCTGGCCCAGATGCAGGCGGGCCGCATCAAGGGGCAACTGGACAAGTGGTTGGCCAGCAACCGCTACAAGGCATGGGTAGAGAAGGTGGAGCAAGTGATGGCGCAGCTTGCCGATAAGCTGGAGATGTCGCTGAAGCGGAAGGCCGAGCTGATGAAAAATGCCGTTCCGGGGAGGCAGCACGGCGTTGCGGGGGTTTATCTGGGTTGGCGGCACGAAGAGGAAATCCGCGGGCTGCGTGAAGCTTGGTGTCGCCTCGCCGCGATCCGGAAGTCCGGAGTAAGCGCGGAGTTGCGTGTCATGGCGCTGATGCAATGGCTGGCAGGGGGCGCTGTATTCCCGGCCGAGTACCAGAAAGAACTTCTCGCGCTTGCCCAGGTATTCAAGGCGCGGCCGACCGTGGGGGAGCGGCTTTTCGAGTGGCTGGACTGGAACAAAAATAAGAGTAAAACATGAGCCAATTGTAATAGTCCTGTCGACTCTGCCTTGGGTGTGCGGGACGTTAACTTCGGGCGTTCATCGTCACGAACTGGCGTAGCGTCAGGCGCTGCATGCAGCAGCCATGCCGCCTCACGGGGTATCATGGCGGACTTGTCCACGCTTGTTCACGAGATCCCGCGCATGTACGACAAAACCAGCACAATCGCCGCGTTCGACCCTGATCTGGCCCGCGCCATCGCCGATGAATCGCAGCGTCAGGAAGACCATGTCGAGCTGATCGCCTCGGAAAATTACGCCAGCCCGCTGGTGATGCAGGCGCAAGGTTCCAAGCTCACCAACAAGTACGCCGAAGGTTATCCGGGCAAGCGTTACTACGGTGGTTGCGAATACGTGGATGTGGCCGAGCAGTTGGCCATCGAACGGGTCAAGGAGCTGTTCGGCGCCAGCTACGCCAACGTGCAGCCGCACTCGGGCTCGCAGGCCAATCAGGCGGTGTATTTCGCGCTGCTGCAACCGGGCGACACGATTCTTGGCATGAGTCTGGCCCACGGCGGTCATCTCACCCACGGCGCCAAGGTCAATGCCTCGGGCAAGCTCTTCAACGCGGTGCAGTACGGCGTGAACGAAGCCGGCCTGATCGATTACGACGAAGTCGAACGTCTGGCGCTGGAGCACAAGCCGAAGATGGTCGTGGCCGGGTTCTCGGCCTATTCGCAGGTGGTGGACTGGGCGCGTTTCCGCGCCATTGCCGACAAAGTGGGCGCGTATCTGTTCGTGGACATGGCGCACGTTGCCGGGTTGGTTGCCGCAGGCGTGTATCCGAATCCGTTGCCGCATGCGCATGTGGTCACCTCCACCACGCACAAGACCCTGCGCGGCCCGCGCGGCGGCATCATCCTTGCGCTCGACGCGGGCGAGGAGATCGAGAAAAAACTCCAGAGCATCGTGTTTCCCGGCATCCAGGGCGGCCCCTTGATGCACGTGATCGCGGCCAAGGCGGTGGCGTTCAAGGAAGCGCTGGCACCCCAGTTCAAGGCCTACCAGCAACAAGTGGTGAAGAACGCGCAGGCGATGGCGAATACGTTGATCGCACGCGGTTACCGCATCGTTTCCGGCGGTACGCAGAACCATCTGATGCTGGTGGACATGATCGGCAAGGATGTCTCGGGCAAGGATGCCGAGGCGGCCCTCGGCAAGGCCCACATCACCGTCAACAAGAACTCGGTGCCGAACGATCCGCGCTCCCCGTTCGTCACCTCGGGTTTGCGCCTGGGTACACCTGCGGTCACCACGCGCGGTTATGTCGAGCAGGATTGCGTGGATCTGGCCAACTGGATCGCCGATGTGCTCGATGCGCCGAACGACGGCGCGGTCATTGCCCGCGTGCGCGAGGCGGTGACGGCGCAGTGCCGCAAATATCCGGTTTACGGATGATGCATTGATGTCCTCGCCTCAGTGGGTATATCTGATACTGACTGTGGTGATGGGCATTCCCACCGTGGTGTATGGCGGGATGATGGCGGTGGCGGGTTTGGTGTTGGCACTCATTTCGATGGGCGAAGGCATCCCCGGTCATTGGGGCGGTACCGTTTTCCTGATGTCCTGGGCTGGTGCCGGTGTATTGGGTTTGTTGAGTTGGCTGTGGATTTCCTGGCGTTACCTGCGTCAAGGTGCGACCGGTCTGCGACGCGTCGGTACAATCGCCTGGTCGGGATTGGCGGCGGGCATGGCGGCTGCGATCTTGTTGGCATGGATGATCTTCGATGTGATCAGGGATGGTGATGTGATCGATATCGCCACCTTGCTGTTCACTGGCCCAGGCTTGCTGCCTCCCGCCATCTGGTTGTGCTGGCAGCGCTTGCGTGCGGTGGCAGAATGACGCGCAGCCTGTTTGCATGCGGCAGCCCCGCGGCTCCTTCCTTATCCTGAATCCGATCGCTCGATGTATTGCCCTTTCTGCCAGCACGAAGACACCCGCGTCATCGATTCCCGCGTGAGCGAAGATGGCGGCACGATTCGTCGTCGGCGCGAGTGTGGCCAATGCGGGGAGCGCTTCAACACCACTGAATCCGCAGAACTCAAGTTGCCTACCTTGGTGAAAGGTGACGGTCGGCGCGAGCCTTTTGATGTGAACAAGCTGCGCCTGTCGATGGAACGTGCCCTGCACAAGCGCTCGGTGCCCGCAGAACAGCTCGATGCGGCAGTGCGCGCCGTGGTGCATCAGGTGCGCATGATCGGGGACCGCGAGCTGGCCTCGCGCCGGCTGGGCGATTTCGTGATGGCGCAGATGCGCAAGCTCGATCACGTGGGTTACGTGCGCTTTGCTTCGGTTTACCGGAGCTTCGAAGACGTGGCTGATTTCCGCGAGGAAATCGAAATGCTCGAGCGCGACTTGCCGGGCGGCGAGGAGCAGTTGCCACTGCTGGCGGGCGATGTGTTGCCGTTCGGCAAGACGGTGGAGAAAGGGCGCAAGCGTTGAGAGCTGGCGCCACATGCAGCGCGAATGACCACGCCATGATGGCTCGCGCCCTGCGCCTGGCCGAGCGTGGTGCGTATACCGCACGGCCCAATCCGATGGTGGGTTGCGTGATCGCGCATGGCGAGGAAATCGTCGGTGAAGGCTGGCACCAGCGCACCGGCGGCCCGCATGCCGAAGTGTTTGCCTTGCGCCAGGCCGGCGCGCGTGCGCGTGGCGCGACTGCCTACGTCACCCTCGAACCTTGCGCCCACCATGGCCGCACGCCGCCGTGCGCGGATGCACTGATCGACGCGGGCGTGGCGCGTGTGGTGGCGGCACTGAGTGATCCGTTCCCGCAGGTGGCAGGTGCGGGATTGGAGCGCATGCGTGCGGCAGGCATCGAGGTGATTGCCGATGTCATGAGCGCACAGGCACGTGAGCTCAATCGCGATTTCCTTTCGTGCATCGAGCGTGGCCGCCCATGGGTGCGCGTGAAGTTGGCGATGAGTCTGGATGGCCGCACTGCGCTGGCCAATGGCGAATCCAAGTGGATCACCGGCGAGGCCGCACGCAACGATGTGCAGCATTGGCGTGCGCGCAGCGGGGCCATCCTCACCGGCATTGGCACGGTGCTGGCGGATGATCCGCGCCTGACTGCGCGCGTGCCCGATGCAGACATCGCGCCGCCATTGCGCGTGGTGCTGGATCGTCATCTGCGGGCGCCGGCAGGCGCGAACGTGCTGGATGGCAATGCGCCGACGCTGTTCTTGCATGCACCGGATGCCACGCCGGATGCACGCTTTTCCCAGGCCGAATGCGAGGCGCTGCCGGAAGCCGAAGGTGGCCTCTCATTGGCCGCCGGACTCGAACATCTAGCCGCGCGTGGCATCAACGAAGTGCAGGTGGAGGCTGGGCCGACGTTGTCCGGTGCACTTTTTGCGCAAGGGCTTGTGGATGAACTGCTGCTCTACATCGCGCCAGTGATTCTGGGTTCGGCAGCGCGTCCGCTGTTGGCACTGCCTTCACTCACCGACATGGCCGATCGTTGGCATTTGCGCGTGGTGGACGAGGTCAAGGTCGGAGATGATTGGCGCTTGCTGTTGCGGCGATGATGCTCGCAAGCGCGGCAGGTAGTGCTTCGCAAGAAACAGGCTTCCACGTCGTTGCTGCCTTCGCGTCATTGCGGGCGAGGCAAGGTTCTTCGCATCATCAAACCACGCCGTTGTCGGCTTCCACCTGTATCGCTGCCTGTTCATCCGTTGCCTGCGGCTGACCGAGCACCAGCACGGTCCAGCCGGCTTTGGGCTGCCATTCTTCCTTGCCGGTGGTCGGGCGCAGCAGGCCGCGCTCGTCGAGGGCGAACAGCAGCAATGGCTCCTGGCCGTGGCGCTCGCGGTATTCCTTCCAGCCGAAGGTGTTGGTGAGGCGGGTGCTGCGGATGGTGGCGCCTGCGTCGAGGCGCTCGGCGATCTGGCGATGGGTAATCTGCGGATCGAACAGCGGTTGGCCGGTCTGCACGCCCGAGAGTGCTTGTCGGGGTGCTTCGCCGGGCGCGAGGATGCGCAGGCGGAAGATGCGGTCGCGCCCGAATTCCGGGGCGTAGCGCACGCAGGAGAGGGTGTTGATTTCCCGGCGCGTGGAAACGGCCAGCAGTGCGCCCATGCCGGTGAGATCCAGATGCACGTCGGCGTGTTCGGACACCGGGTTGCCGAAGAAGGTGCGCAGGCCGTCCATGCGCGCGGTACGGATGCCCATCCAGTCGTCATCGGCCAGCAGTACGGGCACTTTCTGCTGTTGCAGGGCCTGCGCCAGTGCACGTGCGACCCGGTTGGCACCGACGATCAGCACGCCGCGACGATTCGGTTCGGATACGCCGAGCCATTGCGCCAGGCGGCGCGAGGTGGCGCTTTGCAGTACGACCGTGCCGATGATGAGCAGGAAGGTCAGTGGCACCAACTGTTCGGCTCCGGCCACGCCCTGTTGTTCCAGCTTCAGGGCGAACAGTGCCGATACGGCGGCAGCCACGATGCCACGCGGCGCGATCCAGGCGATCAACGTGCGTTCGCGCCAGGTCAGGCTGCTCCCCAGTGTGGACAGAAGCACGGAGATTGGGCGCGCCACCACGACTGCGACGGCCAGCACCGCGACGCCGCCCAGCGCCAGACCGGGACTGGGCCAGTCCAGCCGTGCCGCCAGCACGATGAACAACAGCGAGATCAGCAGGGTGGAAAGGTGCTCCTTGAAATCCAGGATGTCGTCCATGTGCAGATCCGAGCGGTTGCCCAGCCACATGCCCATGATCGTCACCGCCAGCAGGCCTGATTCGTGTGCGGCGTGATTGGAAAGCCAGAACACCGAGAGCACCGCTACCAGCGCAGCATAGTTCTGGAGGTATTCGGGAACCCAGTGACGGCGCAGCAAAAAGCCCAGGCCCATCGCGCCGAACACACCGAAACCGCTGCCGACCAGGGTGGTGAGTGCGAATTCGCCTAGCGCACCGCCGAAGGTGTCGCGCGCCATGCCCAGCAGGATCCAGTTGAACACCAGCACCGCGAACAGCGCCCCGATGGGGTCGATGATGATGCCTTCCCAGCGCAGCACGTTGGCGATCTTGGCGTTGGGACGCACTGCACGCAGCATCGGCGCGACCACCGTTGGCCCGGTGACGCAGGTCAGCGCGCCGAACAACAGAGCCAGCTCCCATGGCAGCCCGACGATGTAGTGCGCCGCCGCACCCAGCACCAGCAGACTCACCAGCGCGCCGATGCTGACCAGGTTGATCACCGCCGGCACCACGCCGCGAATTTCCGAAAAGCGCAGCCCCAGACTGCCTTCGAACAGGATCACCGCCACGCCGAGCGACACCAGTGGAAACAGGGCGTCGCCGAACATTGCGTCCGGGTCGAGCAGGCCGGTGGCAGGGCCGAGTACGATGCCGGTGAGCAGCAGGAACAGGATCGCCGGCAGGCGTATCCGCCAGGCCAGCCACTGGCAGAGGAATCCGAGAACCAGAAGGGCCAGCGGCATCAGGGAATGGCTCATGGAGGAAACACTCGCGACAGGCTTGCGCCCCGGCATGTGGAAACGGCCCGCTGCCGCAGTGCAGGCAGTGCGGAGCGGGGTATGACGGGAATTGTAGTCAGCGAAGGTGAAAGCCGGGAGCCGGCGGGGTTTCGGGCATGAGCGGTGCCGTGCCGCGCGTCATTGCTGTGCGGCGGCCAATGCTTTGCGCAGCATGGCCACCAATTCCGGATCCGGCTCGCCTCCGAGGTTGGACGAGCGCGCCAGCACGCGGCCCTGCGGATCGAGCAGGGTGATGAGGCTGGAATGATTGAATTCGCCATCGTCCAGTTCGCGGTATTGCACGTCGAGCACGGCGGCGAGCTTGCGCAGGTCGGAGGTGGCTGGTTGCGCCAGTGTCCAGCGCGTGGTGTCGAGTTTGCGCTTTTGCGCCAGTGCGGCCAGTGCTTCGGGTGTGTCGCGTTCCGGATCCACGGTGACGAGCAGCACGCGCAGGCGAGCGCGTTCGGTATCGTCGAGCTTGCCTTCGATGCGGCGGATCTGTTCGATCAGCATCGGGCAAACGTAGCCGCAGCTGGCATAGAACAGCGTCGCCAGCCGCACGTGGCCGGCAGCATCGGCGAAGGTAAGGGCGTTGCCATGCGAATCGGTCAGTTGCGCGTTGACGCGGTAGACCGAATCGCCCGGGAGTTCGGCGGCCATGGCCGCAGGCGATGCGAGCGCAAACAGGGCGGACAGCGCAGCGGCAAGCAGGGGGATGCGGAAGCGGATCATGGTGCAGTTTTTCCGGTATCGCGGGCGCAACGGAAGCCGAGGTTGCGCGTGGTGGCATCGGCGCGCAGCGCGCTGAGCATTGCGGTGCGCATCAAGATGGCGTAGTTGTCGCGGTCGGCGGCGGAAAGTGCGCCGGCGCCGCAGAAACGCAGCAGGTCGGGATCGCCTTGATCGCGGTTGTCGGCCGAGATCATCAGGGCATTGAAGTCGTCGATCCACTCCCAGACCAGGCCGTGCATGTCCTGCACGCCATAGGCATTGGCCGGCGATTGACCGACCGCCGGCAGCGTGTTGCCACCGGTACGGCTGTACCAGCCCAGGATGCGCTCACGCCAAGCCGGATCGGCGCGTGCATCCAGGCGGGTTTCGTCGGCGGCGGCGACGTATTCCCATTCCAGCCATGTCGGCAGGCGGCCGCCCTGTGCTTCGCAATAGGCGCTGGCGGCAAACCAGCTCACCCGCGTGACCGGGGATTGGCTGCCTGCGGCACCGATATCCAGTGCCCCAGCCCAGTGCGAAAGGTACTGGCTGTCGACGAACACCGATGGCGCCTGGCCGCGTTGCCATTCGGGCTGTGCCTTCACGAAGTCGAGGAACTGCGCGTTGGTCACCGGCTGGCGCATCAATGCGAAGCCTTCGATCCGGTTTTCCACGCCGGCTTCGCCGAGCGCCAGCACCGAGCTGAAGCGGCCTGCGGGCACTGGCACCCATTCAATGTCTTGCTCTGCCGCCGCCGGCAGCGAGCCGGCGACGAGTGCGAGTACGAGCAGCGTGGTCAATCCAGGGTGCATGCCGAGAGCCTCAGTGTGCCGCTCCGTCGCCACGTTCGGTGCTGGCGCGGACCTTGGCCACTTCATCCTTGCTTACCACGGTGGCGTTGTCGTTCATGTCTTGCAGAACGTAGGTCAGGATGTTGGCAACCTCGTCGTCGGTGAGCTGGCTCATCGGCGGCATCACCGAGTTGTAGTCCTCGCCGTTCACCTTCACCGGGCCGCTGAGACCATTCAGCACGATGGCGATGATGTCATCGACGTTGTGCCCGGCAATCCAGTCCGACTTGGCCAGTGGCGGGAAGACACCAGGCATGCCGGCACCGGTGTCGCCGTGGCAAACCGAGCAGGTGCCGTTGTAGAGCGTCTTGCCGGCTGCGGCCTGCTGGACGGGAGTCAGCGTGCCACTGGCCGCGGCCACGGCGGCTTCGCGCACCGGTGCCTGACTCACGGCTTTGTCGCCCAGATAGACCGAATCCACTTCCTTGCCCGAATAGATCGCCTTGTTCTCGGGGCCGGCCACCTGCAGGATGCCCAGTGCGCCCTTGTTGAAGGCGCGGAAGATGGAGTGATCCACCAGTACATAGCCGCCCGGCACTTCGAGATGGAAGTCGGCGATCATTGCGCCACCGGCAGGAATCAGCGTGGTCTGCACGTTTTCCTGATAGCGCGTGCCGCCCTCGTACCAGACTTTGTCGAAGATTTCGCCGATCAGGTGGAAGCTCGAAACAAGATTCGGGCCGCCATTTCCGACGAACAAGCGAACATGTTCGCCGACGTTGGCCTTGATGGCGTTGTCGCCCACCAGCGCGCCCTCGGCACCGTTGAACAGCACGTAGGTTGCGTTTTCGTCGATGGCTTTCTGCATGTCGAAGGCCTGATGCCCCTTCTCGCGGTATTTGCCGACGGTGTAGAAATCGCCCTGCATCACGTAGAACTCCTTGTCCACCGGCGGCAGGCCTTCCGGCGGCTCGACCAGGATCAGGCCGTACATGCCGTTGGCCACGTGCATGCCGACCGGCGCGGTGGCGCAGTGATACACGTACAAGCCCTGGTTCAAGGCCTTGAAGGTGAATTGCGAACTGTGGCCTGGCGCCGTGAACGTGGACGAAGCACCACCGCCCGGCCCGGTGACGCCGTGCAGGTCGATGTTGTGCGGCATCTTGGAATCGGGATGGTTGTGCAGGTGGAACTCGACCGTGTCGCCTTGGCGCACGCGGATGAAGCTCCCCGGCACGGTGCCGCCGAAGGTCCACATCGTATAAGTGACCCCTTCGGCGATTTCCATGTCCAGTTCACGCACTTCCAGATCGACGATCACCTTGGCCGGATGGTTGCGGTTGGTCGGCGGCGGCACATGTGGCGGGCTGGTCAGCACGGCCTTGATCGGTTCGCCCTGTGGCGGGCCGAAGTCGCCTTTGCGCGAGCCGCCGGTGTCTGCCGAAGTGGTGGTTGCGGCAGTCTGGGATGGCGATGAAGTTTGGTTCTGGCACCCGGCAAGGCCAAGCGCCAGTGCCAGACAGGCAGCGGCAACGGGGAGTGTGGCGGTTGAGCGGGGCATGGAGCGGCTCGCTTTGTGGTGCCCATCGGGCGGAGGGGTGCACGATGCGCCGCTTCGGGCAGAAGTTTGATGATCCAGGTCAAATTTCCTGCCTTTAAGCGGGCGTGGCCCGAATATCCGCATGCGCGATGTGCCGGTTGCCACTGCTTCGGCTCGCCGCATGGGATGATGCGCTCTGCTTCCTGTCCCAGGTTCCCGCCATGGCTCATGTTTCGCATGCCCTCGTCGTGCTTGTGGCCCTGCTGCACCTTTGGTTTCTGGTGCTGGAAATGTTCCTGTGGACCACCCCAAAGGGGCGTCGGGCCTTTGGTCTTTCGGCAGAGTTCGCGCAGCAGACGCGGGCATTGGCAGCCAATCAGGGCCTTTACAACGGTTTTCTCGCCGCCGGCTTGATATGGGGCCTGTGGCTGGGGGCGGCGGGATTTGCGATCACGCTGTTCTTTCTGGGCTGCGTGATCGTGGCGGGCGTGTTTGGTGCGATCACGGTGAGCCGCAAGATATTGTTCATACAGGCAATTCCTGCGGCACTCGCCGTTCTGGCAACGATGGCCGCGAGGTAGCGGCAACGGGGCGATCGTGCAGCGCGCGGCTTGTCTGCGGCACGCGGGGGCTCCATCATGCGACCCCCGCCAGCACGACAAGCCCATGTTTACCGGCATCATTCAGGCCATCGGCCATATCGCGCGCATCGAGCCGCGCGGCGGCGATGTGCGACTGCATATCGCCACAGGTTCGCTCGATCTTTCCGACGTGGCGCCCGGCGACAGCATCGCCGTGTCCGGTGTCTGCCTCACCGCGCTGGAACCTTCGGCGCACGCCTTCATTGCCGATGTCTCCAACGAAACCTTGGGCCTCACCACCTTGGGCGATGCCGTCGAGGGC
>JAEXRB010000228.1 GCA_023438325.1 Pseudomonadota bacterium
CCACCGCAGGCGATCGTTTCGTGCTGCGGGACACCTCTTCCAGTCGCAGCATCGGCGGCGGCCATTTCATCGACTTGCGCGCGCCGGCACGCAAGCGCGGCACGCCGGAACGTCTGGCGTGGCTGAACGCTGCCAGCCACATCGACCCAGCAACCGCGCTGGCGCAATTGCTGCAACAAGCCCCGGTGGAAATGCCGGTTTTCCTGCGAGATCGCGCACTGGATGAAAGCGAAGGTGCGCGCTTGTGCGCCCAGGCAGGTGCACAAGTCATCGCCACCCACGCCTTTTCGCCCGAGCATTTGCACGCCCTGGGTGAAGGCCTGAGCGCAACGCTCGCCACCTTCCACGAAACCCATCCCGATCTAGCCGGCGTGGGCCGTGAAAAACTGCGTCTGAGCCTGATTCCACGCCTGACCAAAGACGTGTTCCTGAGCTTCCTGCATGCCGAGGCTGCGGCGTCCCGGATCGTGCTGGAGGGGGCCTTCGTGCGCCTTCCTTCGCATCACCTGTGTTTGAGTGGCGAGGACGAAGCGCTGTGGCTGCGCATCCATCCGCAGTTGCTCGGCGAAACCCGCTTCCGCCCGCCGCGTGTGCGCGATTTCGCCGCACTGCTGGAAATCGACGAGCGCGATGTGCGCCGCGTGCTGAAACTCACCCAACGCCTCGGCCGTTGCGACCAGATCGCGCACGATCACTTTTTCGCCCGCGAAGTGGTGCGGGAAATGGCCGGCATCCTCAAGCATGTCGCCGCGCAACGCGCCGATGGCTGGTTTACCGCGCCGGCGTTCCGCGATCGCGTCCACAATGGCCGCAAGGTGGCGATCGAAATTCTCGATTTCTTCGACCATCTCGGATTCACCCTGCGACGCGGCGACTTGCGTCGCATCAACCCGCACCGCAAGGATCTGTTCGATAATTGACGCGCCTGGAAGGGCATCGTCTCCGGTGGGACGGCCGGACTTCAAATCCGGTTGGGGCAGCGAGCCTGTCCCGGGTGGGTTCGACTCCCACGCCCTTCCGCCAACCTCACCGGCATTTTGTCCACCGCACGCAAAGCCGAGCGATGGCCCTCAGCCGCTCTCCCGAACCTGCTGCCAACCGGCAGGCGTCAGCACCGCCAATGTGCGCGAGCCGTCCTCCACGGTGCGCACCCAGCCAACGCCGCGCACGCCGCCGATGTCGTCCTCGCCGATCCACGCCAGGATGCGCAGCAACACGCTCATGCGGATGTCCAGACGTTTGCACAGGCGCGGTAACGATACGCCTTCCGGCGCATCGGCCAATTGCGCGAGCAATGTCGCAATGAGAGTGGCGTCAACCGACAAGAGCGGGGATATCGCGCGAATGGGCACGTTGCCCGGTTTCGGGCTCGTGCCGGGTGACGATCACGGGTACCGATTTGGACGTCGGCGTGCGTGATTCATCGGCGAAACTCGATAGCGGCACGAGGGGATTGGTTTCCGGGTAATACGCCGCCAGGCAACCACGCGGGATGTCGTATTCCACCAGCAGGAAACGCCGCACGATGCGCTTCACCTCGTCATCGTGCAGACTTTCCAGATCCACCCAGTCACCGGCCTTCATGCCGAGTGCGGCAATGTCATCGGCATGGATGAACAGCACGCGACGCTCGCCGAACACGCCGCGATAGCGATCATTGAGGCCGTACACGGTGGTGTTGTACTGGTCATGCGAACGCATCGTGGCCAGCGTGAAAACAGGCTGTGCGCGATGCTCGCGACGCGCCCGGTGAATCGGGTTTTCCGTGGGCACCTGCGCAGCGATGAAAGCGGCCTTGCCGCTGGCCGTGCTCCAGACCCGATCCCTGGCCGGATTGGAAAGACGGAATCCACCGGCCACGCGCACGCGCGCGTTGAAATCGTGGAAGTCATCGAACGTGCTTTGGATCAAGTCACGGATGCGATCGTAATCTTCGATCAGCGCAAGCCACGCGATCTTCGAACGCGCGCCCAAGGTGGCATGCGCAAGCCGCGCCACGATGGCCGGTTCGGAAAGTAGTTGATCCGAAGCGGGCGCATTGATGCCCGATGACAGGTGCACCATGCTCATCGAATCTTCCACTGTCACAGCCTGCGGGCCGGTGGCCTGCATGTCGATCTCGGTGCGGCCAAGGCAAGGCAGGATCAACGCCTGCTTGCCGTGTATCAGATGGCTGCGATTGAGCTTTGTGGTCACGTGCACGGTGAGATCACAGCGCCGCAGGCCGCGTGCGGTAGCCTCGCTGTCGGGCGTGGCGACGGCGAAGTTGCCGCCCATGCCGAAGAACACGCGGGCGCGGCCTTCGCGCATCGCCTCGATGGCCGCGATGGTGTCGTAGCCTTCCTTGCGCGGCGGATCGAAGCCGAACACCTGTTGCAAGCGATCCAGAAACGCCTGCGGCGGCTTTTCCCAGATCATCATGGTGCGATCGCCCTGCACGTTGCTGTGGCCGCGCACCGGACATGCGCCGGCGCCTTCGCGCCCGATATTCCCGCGCAGCAACAACAGGTTGACGATCATGTGGATGGTTGCCACCGAATGCCGGTGCTGGGTGATACCCATGCCCCAGCACGCGATCACGCGCTCCGCGCGCAGGTAGATGTCGCCGACGTGGCGAAGCTGCGTTTCGGAAAGGCCGCACTCGGCGACGATGGTGTCCCAGGGTTCTGCCTGCACGTCATCGACGAAAGCATCGAAGCCGGTGCAGTGTTCATCGATGAAAGCACGATCCAGCAATGAGGCATCACCGCGTGCGATGGCTTGCGCATCGCATTCCAGCACGTGCTTGATGATGCCTTTGACGGCGGCAAGATCGCCGCCGATTTTCAGTTGCAGGTAATCCGAGGCGATCTTCGAGGCGCCGCCCGTCGCCATCTGCAGCTTGTCCTGCGGATCGGCAAAACGCTCCAGCCCGCGCTCGCGCAGCGGGTTGAATGCCACGATGCGGCAACCGCGCCTGGCCGCATCGCGCAGTTCGCCCAGCATGCGCGGATGATTGGTGCCGGGATTCTGGCCGAAGATGAAAATGGCATCGGCCTTTTCGAAATCGTGCAGCGACACGGTGCCCTTGCCGACGCCGATCTGCTTTTTCATCGCCGTGCCGGATGATTCGTGGCACATGTTCGAGCAATCGGGAAAGTTGTTGGTGCCGTATTCGCGCACGAACAACTGGTACAGGAACGCGGCTTCGTTCGAGGTGCGCCCGGAGGTGTAGAAGATCGCCTCATCCGGCGAGGGCAGGGCATCGAGGTGTTTGGCCATCAGGCCGAATGCTTCGTCCCAGCTCACCGGAACGTAATGATCAGACGCCGCGTCGTAGCGCATCGGATGGGTCAGGCGGCCTTGTTGTTCGAGCCAGTGATCGCTGTACTCGGCCAACCGGCTGACGCTGTAACGGGCGAACAGCTCCGGGCCGGCGCGATGCCTGGTGGCTTCGGCGGCCACGGCCTTGGCGCCGTTTTCGCAAAACTCAAAGGTGGAAGTGTGATCGCGGTCGGGCCAGGCGCAACCCGGACAATCGAAGCCATCGGGCTGATTGGCATGCAACAAAGTTCGCACGCCCTTGATTTCGATGTCCTGCTCGATCAGGTGCGCCGCCACGCTCTTGAGCGCGCCCCAGCCGCCGGCCGGGCCATCGTATTTGCGGATTGGTGTCTTGCTCATGCCTGTCAAAGCGGTTGGACTGTTGCCATGATGCCGCGTCCGCCGCGCAGGGGCGAGCCATGCACTCAGTGCGTGTTGGTGTCTTGTGTTGCGTTCTTGCGCGCGAAACGCCGCGCCCTCGACAACGGCGCGATCAGACAGGCCAGCGTCACGCCATGGGCCAGCAGTACCAACACACCCGCGACACACGCCATCAACGGCCACCACGCCGCGCAGCACAGCACGGGCGCGGCAATCAGATGCGCCATCAATGCCATGCGTTTTTCGTGCTCGGGCAACAACGAACCCGCACCCGGAATCCGCACGCCACGCGGGCAATCCTGACGCAGGCCGATCCAGGCAAGGAACGAAACGATCTCGAGCTGCATGCCGGCCAGCATCGCCGGCAATCCGATGCCGAGGCCGAGCATGCCGGCCAGCATCACCCAACGCGGCGACATCTGGCCGTGCGCAATGAACAATCCAAGCACACAGGCAATACCCAGCGCGAGGCTGCCGAAGCGCCAGAACAAGACCAGCGAGGTGGTGCGTTTTCGCGGTGCCCGCCAAGGCAGCCAGAGCGAGGCTGCGGTGAAGGACAACGCCGCTGGCGCCACGGCCAGAATCAGCACGGCTTGCGTGCCACCAGCCAAGTACCACCACGCGCCTGCGGCAAGTCCTGCACCACAGACAGCCATCCAGCCGACAAGCCAGCGCCCCGGAATCGCCGTCGTTCCCTGGAACATCGGCAAGGTGATGCTGCCCACCGCCACCATCAATCCCACCACCCAGCCGAGCAGGCCGAACAAAGCGTGCACATCGGCCAACCGATCCAACGGCCAGGCGATATCGCCGCGAAGCACGCCCACCAGTATCACGCCCAACACCACGGTCAGCAGTAACATGCACAAGGCAAAGCCGATGCCTGCGCGCACCACGCGCTGTGCACCGCCGCGCAGCAGCGAGGGCAGGGCGGCGAGCGCAAACGCGAAGGGCGACAAAGCCAGCAAGATCGCCGCCAGCGCCATCACACCCGGGCGAGCGCCTGCATCCAGCGCTAACACGAAAAGCATCAGGCCGACATTGAATGCCGTGTGCAGCCATGGCAGCGAACCTTGCAACGGCAACCTGCCTTCCGCTGCCACGGGCACGAACTGCAACAGGCTGCCGAGCATCGCGTTGCCCAGCACGCCGAGGGTGAACAGGTGCACCAAGGCCACCGTCTGCAACGACCAGCGCCCGGTCAACGCGGATTCGCCATGCCAGAGAAGCCAGATTCCAGCGCTCATGCCCCACACCGGAGCGCTCAACAGCCAACGCAACGGGCGGGCAGGCGGCGGCGCCTGCGAGAGCGTGAGCTTGCTCATTCGGGCTCAGTCAGAAGTACGGCATCGGCGGCATGGCAGATGCGTATCCGCACATGGCCCGCAGCATCGGCATCCATGTGCCAGACGTAATCGCGCGCTTCCAGAATCGGCAACAGCGGGGCCGGACGAAACGGCGTCAAGGCTTCAAGACACTGGCCGCGCTCAAGCCCATCCAGCGCATCGAGAATGCGCTCCATGGGCTCTGGCGGCGCAAGATCGCGCAAATCCATGCGGATGTTCATGCCGCCACCATGTCACTGCACGCCGCATCGTGCATTGACCTTCGTCAGTCGTATCTGCCGAACCTGCTCAGCCCCGCAGGATCGAGGCCGACATCATTTCCAGACGCGGCATGTCGAGGATTTCCACTTCGCGCCGCTTGATCGAAAGCAGCTGATCGCGCTCGAATCTTCGCAACACGCGGCTGACGGTTTCGGGCGCCTGCCGCAGGTAATTGGCGATTTCGGTGCGCGACATGGTGAGCCGGAAACGATGTGGCGAAAATCCGCGTGCCGCCAGTCGGCGCGAAAGACCGAGCAGGAAAGCCGCCACGCGTTCGTCG
>JAEXRB010000277.1 GCA_023438325.1 Pseudomonadota bacterium
CCGCGCCCGGAAACCGAGCTGCTGGTTGAACTCGCGCTCGAGCGCCTGCCGCCCGACGAGTCATTACGCATCGCCGACCTTGGCACCGGCAGCGGCGCCATCGCGCTCGCGCTGGCCAGCGAGCGACCGCATGCGCAGGTGGTCGCCACCGATGCCAGCGCCACGGCGCTCGAGGTGGCGCAGGAAAATGCACGCCGCAATCAACTGCCCAACGCCGATTTTCGGGAGGGCGACTGGTTCGCTCCGTTGCGCGCGGAGCGTTTCCACATGATCGTCAGCAATCCGCCCTATATCGCCGAGGGTGATCCGCACCTGTTCAGCGGCGACTTGCGCTTCGAGCCAGCGACGGCGTTGTCGAGCGGTCGAGATGGCCTGGATGCGATTCGTCATCTGGCGGCGCAGGCGCCACACCACTTGCGCGCCGGCGGCTGGCTGCTGCTCGAGCATGGCCACGACCAGGGAGCGGCGGTACGCGAATTGCTACGCACGGCAGGCTTCGTGGAAGTGGAAACCCGGCAGGATCTGGAGCTGCGTGATCGCATCAGCCTCGGCCGGGTGGCCTGATGCGCGTCCAGCAATCCGGGAAGAAGGGTGGCAGCCCGTCAGCCTGACCTCGGCACCCGAGTCGATCAATACCGTTGCTGCCTTCCGGCCCTGGCGGAGTTTTCGATCTATCGTCGCGAGGGGACCGACGGGCCACCATAGGACACTGCTGGCCCGTTGCGAGCCTCGTTTCCGGATGCGCCTGAAGGCGGCATCAGGAGGAATTTGGCGGAGAGAGGGGGATTCGAACCCCCGAAGCGCTGTTTAGACGCTTACACACTTTCCAGGCGTGCTCCTTCAACCACTCGGACACCTCTCCGCAGAGGTGCTTTCATTGACGCCCGAAGGCGGCAACAAGGCCGCGCATCATAGCGGCACGGCGGCGCGGGAACAAGCATTTCGGCTCACGGAGTTGCAGTCTCGCGTCGCTCCAGCAAGCAGGCCACTTCGTAGTGATGGGTATGCGGGAACATGTCGAACAGGCGAGCTTCGCGTGGCTGGAAATCCGCCAGTTCGGCGATGTCGCGCGCCAGCGAGGCGGCGTTGCAGCTTGAATATACGATGTGGCGCACGTCGCTTTCGCGCAGGCGCTGGCACAGGGCAGAGCCGATGCCGCGACGCGGCGGGTTGACCACCACCAGTGGCGGCAGGGTTCGGGCAGACTGAGCAAAAGCGGTTGCGTCGTCGGCGTGGAAGGTGACGTGGGCCAATTGCAATTCGTCGCGACTGCGACAGGCACTGGCGATGGCTTCGGATGAAAGCTCGATGCCCACAACCTCGCGCTGGCCATCGGCGCAGTGCAGCGCGAAACCGCCGACGCCGCAGTACAGATCCCACAGCGCGGGCGGATCGATGGCGTGCACCCAGTCACGTACCTGGCGGTACAACGCGGCGGCGATCGCGGTGTTGGTCTGGAAGAAACTTTGTGGCCGCAGATGCATCGGCATGTCGTTGAGACGCATCGTCAGTGCAGACTCATCGGACAACACGATTTCCCGTTCGCCTTCCAGAACGGCTTTGTGCTCGGGCTGGAGATTGGCCGAAACCACGCGCAGCGAGGGCAGGGCGTTGCGCAGTGCGGGCAGGTGCTTGCGGATGCGGGCGATGGGTTCCTGTGAACGGAGCACGAAGCGCAGCATCAGTTCGCCGGAATGTTCGGCCAGAGTCAGCAACAGATATTTGAGTTCGCCACGCCGCGCCGATACGTCGTAAGGCGCGATGCCGGCGTGCGTGATGAAGTCGGCCAGTGCAGGGAAGCTGCTCGCGATCGCTTCCGGATAGAGGCGGCAATCGGTGAGGTCCACGCCCGCACCATGACCATCGAGGATGCCCAGCGTCGGGGCGCTGATGGTGCCTGCGACCACCATTTTGGCCTTGTTGCGAAAGCGCGATTCGCGACTGGCGACTCGCTCCAGCCATCGCATTGGGCCGAGAGGTGCGAGTAACGCGCTGGCGTGGGCTTGTTTGTCGGCCAGTTGCTCGGGATAAGGCTGGCGAATCAGGGGGCAGGAAGCGCAGCGGCCTTGCTCGTAGGCATCACAGTGCATGGGCGTGTTCCTCCCACCAGGCCAGTGCACCTTCGGCGGCGACCACTCCGCTGGCAAGGCTTGCGGTCAGCAAGTAACCGCCGGTCGGGGCTTCCCAGTCCAGCATTTCTCCGGCGACGAAGGTGCCGGGGCGGGCGCGCAGCATCAGGCGATCATCCACGGCATCGAACCTGATGCCACCGGCCGTGCTGATGGCTTCGTCGATCGGGCGCGTGCGGTGCAGGACAAGCGGCAAGGCTTTGATGGCGTGAGCCAGAGCCTCTGCATCGTCCCAGTGTTCGCGTGACAGGCACTCGTGCAGCAGGCCGGCCTTAACCCCGCTGAGGCCAAGCCGGCGCCGCCAATGTTCGCTGCGCGAGCGGGAACCACGAGGCTGGGTGAGCGCGGTTTGGATGTCGCTGAGGCTGCGGTCGGGCAGTAGGTCCAGTTCCAGCGTTGCCTGGCCATCGCGCTCCAATGTGTCGCGCAACGGCGCGGTCAGCGCATAAACGAGGCTGCCTTCGATGCCGCTGCGCGTGATGACGGCCTCGCCGCGCCGCCACTCGCGCTCCCCGGCCGGGCGTGCTGCGATGGGTTTGAGTGGCTGGCCCTGATGGCGATTTGCGAAAACTTCGCTCCAGTCGCAATCAAAGCCGCAGTTGGCAGGGCGTAGTGGCGAGATGTCGACACCTTCGGCGCGCAGGGTTTCAACCCAGGCGCCATCGGATCCGAGTTTGGCCCAGCTACCGCCGCCCAGAGCCAGCAGGACGAGATCGGCCTGAGTGCAGACTTCACCTTCGGGCGAGGTGAAACGCAGTTGTTTTTCCGCCGACCATCCGATGAAACGATGTCGCACGCGGAATGCCACGCCGGCTTCCCGCAGCTCGCGTACCCAAGTGCGCATCATGGGGCCGGCCTTCATGTCGATGGGGAACACGCGCCCGGAACTGCCGACGAACGTATCCACACGCAATGCGCGTGCGAAGTCACGTACTGCATCCGGGCCGAAACGGTGCAGCCAGCGCGCCACTTGCGGTGCGGCATGGCCATATCGGGTGATGAAGGCAGGCAGTGGCTCGGAATGGGTCAGGTTCAACCCGCCTTTGCCGGCCAGCAGGAACTTGCGCCCGACCGAGGGTGTGGCGTCGTACAGCGTCACCTGCAATCCGTCTGCCACCAGTCTGCGGGCAGCGATCAATCCAGCCGGGCCGCCGCCGACAATTGCAACGGATGGCCTGTGTTGGCGCAGAAGGGGGTGTTCCTGTTCAGGTTCGTTGATTGAGTGAATTGTCAAGAGATTGATGCAACCATTTGTTTATTATCGAGTTTCATAAAATCATGAACGGCGTGAAAGGCCCGAATAACGAAGTTTTTATGCCTGCACACGTAAAGTACATCGCGTTGCCCGACAACCGCATCGCGTGCTACGGGCATTGCACCGCGCCCTGCCTCCGCCAGTCACGTTACCGCCGACGAGCGGGAGCGGGGTTCCATCTTCCGCCATGAAGGAGTTCCCATGAGCGAGTCGTTGAGCATTCTCCCCGAATTGATTGAAGCCAGCCGTGAAGGCATGGACTTCTACGCCGAGGCCGCCGCCGAAGTGAAGGATTCGGAACTGAGCAAACTGTTCCGTCGCATGGCCGAGGCCAAATCCACTTTGGTGGAGGAGCTGAGTCAGGAAGTGGCTACCAAGCCGGCCGGAAGCAAGGCGCGCGCCGCCAAGCGCGCCACCAAGCCGGCGGAGTGGGTGGCGCATGTCAACGCCACCTATACCGCACTGCGCGGCGGCCTCAAGGCCATTCGACAGGATCAGGTCACCCAGATCGAACAGACCGAAGCCGACCTTCTCGGCCGCGTCCAGCGCATTCGCCATGATCGCGACCATAGTTACGTGGTCCGTGTATTGGCGATGCAGTACGAAGCCAAGGCTCGCGTCGTGCACGAAGGCTTGCGTGCGCGCAAGCGTCGCCTCGCCGGCTGATTTCTGGCTCAAATCGAAGTTGTCACAACGCCGGCCACCCTTGTGGGGCCGGCGTTTTCGTGTCTGCGTGCACGCAAAAATGAAAAAGTGTATAAGGGGGCCGCTGTGTTTGCATGGGTCACAAAGCATCGTGGCCCGGTGCGGCAGGATCTGGATCGATCTGTCCATCGCGTCCGTCGGCGTACTCCTTGCAATCCAGTCCCGGC
>JAEXRB010000286.1 GCA_023438325.1 Pseudomonadota bacterium
GCCAGGAGCTGGCCAGTGCGATGGGCGGCCGCATCCGGGTGGAAAGCGCGCCAGGGCAGGGATCGACGTTTCGCTTCGAAGCGCCGTTGCCTGAAGCTCAAGCGCCGCAAGCCCGCGAATCGGATCAGGCAGACGCCGTGACGGGTCGCGACATCCTGCTGGTGGAGGACGATGCCACCGTCGCGCAGGTCGTGATCGGCCTGCTGCAGGCGCAGGGCCATCGTGTTGCACATGCGCCGCACGGTTTGGCGGCACTGGCCGAATTGCGCGCACGCCATTACGCGCTGGTGTTCATGGATCTGGATCTGCCCGGCCTCAACGGCTTCGAGATCGCACGCCTGATCGGCAGCGGCGGCGACGCGCCGCCGATCATCGCGTTGACGGCGCGTGCCGATGCTGCGGCGGAAACACGCGTCGTCGAAGCGGGAATGCAGGGGTTTTTGCGCAAGCCGGTGCGTGGCGAGGAACTGGCCGACGTGGTGCGACGGCTTGCGCGGGGGGAGTAGGTGACGCGCCGGGCTTCAGCGCGTCAGATCCCCGGCCGCTTCCGGCTGATAGGAAATCGCCGCGACGCGGACACGCAGCGGACGGCCGTCCGGCGCGCTCCAGTCGATGCTCTGGCCAACGGAAAGGCCGAGCAGTGCCGCGCCGATCGGCGCCAATACCGAAATACGGCCTTTGGTGGCATCGGCTTCCTGCGGGTAGGCGAGGGTGAGCTGATGCTCCTTGCCACTGATTTCCTCGACGCATGTGACCGTGGAATTCATCGTGACCAGGTTGGCAGGAATCTGGGCCGGTGCGACGACATTGGCACGGACCAGTTCATCGCTCAGCCGGAGCGCGGTTTCCTGGTCGCGATAGGCGGGCTGCTCCAGCAAATGCTCAAGCCGCGCCATATCGAGCGTGCTGATGGTGATGACGGGGTTTGGGGGGGTGGCCGTTGACATGGCTTTCCGGATTCCTGATGTGAAAAGAGGCGCCGCCAGCGCGCCGCCTCAAAATTGTTTTCGAAATTATGGCATGCAGGCTAGCGCGATGCCTGTCGGGTTTCAATCCGCCGAGGCTTGCCGGAGGCCGCCATGGGGGCGGCATTCAGCAGCGCCGCGGGCTTTTGCGCAAAAACCGTCGCCAATTCATGCAGGAATTCGCCCATGGCCGAGCTGCGTCGCCACACCATCGCGATGCGGCGGTGTGGTTGCGGGGCATGGAATGGCAGCAAGGCAATATCGTGCGAGGCCGGGATTGGGGGCGCCACGGCCAGTTTCGGCAGCAAAGTGATACCTACGCCTGAGGCCACCATCTGGCGCAGGGTTTCCAGGCTGGTGGCGCGAAAGCCGGATTTTTCGCCCGCGCCGGCCAAATGGCATACATCCAGGGCCTGATCGCGCAGGCAATGGCCATCTTCGAGCAACAGCAGGCTTTCCCGGCCGAGATCCTCCAGCGAAATCTTCTCGTGCGAGGACAGCGGATGTGTCTTGGGAACGGCCAGGAGAAAGGGCTCTTCGAACAGGAATTGCGCATGCAGCTGGTCGTCATGCAAAGGCATCGCGAGAATCGCGGCATCCAGACGCCCTTCGCGCAATTGCTGAAGCAGCATCTCGGTTTTTTCTTCCACCAACAGCAGCTCCAGCTGCGGAAAACGCTCGCGTACCTGCGGTATGACGTGTGGCAGCAGATAGGGGCCGAGCGTGGGAAAGATGCCCAATCGCAGTGTGCCCGCTTCCGGATCGCGGGAGCGCTGCGCGGCTTCGCGCAGTTCGTTCACTTCGGCCAGGATGCGCTGTGCTCTTTCGGCCACATTGCGACCAATGGGCGTGAGCATCACCCGACGCGGTGCGCGCTCGATCAAGGCCACGCCCAGTTCATCTTCCAGCTTGCGGATCTGGGTGGACAGGGTGGGTTGGCTGACGAAACAGGCCTCCGCGGCCTTGCCGAAGTGGCGCAGCTCGGCAAGAGCGACGAGATAGCGTAGATCGCGCAGGTTCATGCGTGGAATCTACCAGTTCCCGATGCGTCGGCGCGCGCGATCATTGCCTGCACGGCGGGCGGCCGATAGCATTTCCACCCTTTTCGCCTGCGACTTGCCGCCGACCGGCCGGCAACAGCGCGGGCGACTTTCCCGGAGTTTTCCATGCGTACCCATTTTTGCGGTCTCGTCGATGAGACCCTGATCGGCCAGACCATCACCCTGTGCGGCTGGGCCGATGTTGCCCGCAACCTCGGCGGCGTCTGCTTCATCGATCTGCGCGATCACGAAGGCATCGTGCAGATCGTGGCCGAGCCGGATCAGGGCGAGGTGTTCGATGTGGCGGCGCAGGTGGGCTACGAATATTGCCTGCGCATCAGCGGCACGGTGCGTGCTCGTCATGCGGTGAACGACAAGCTGCGTTCGGGCAAGGTGGAAGTGGTGGCCACCCAAATCGAAATCCTCAACAAGGCCGATACGCTGCCGTTCTACATGCACGAAACGCCCGGCGAGGAAGCGCGTCTGACCTATCGTTACCTCGACCTGCGTCGCCCGGAGATGCAGCGCATGCAGCGCACCCGCATCGCGCTGGTGCAGGCATTGCGCCGCTATCTGGATGCACGCGGCTTCCAGGACATCGAAACCCCGATCCTGACCAAGGCCACGCCGGAAGGCGCGCGCGATTTCCTCGTGCCGGCGCGCATGCACGAAGGCGAGTTCTACGCGTTGCCGCAAAGCCCGCAGCTGTTCAAACAGATCCTCATGGTGGCCGGCTTCGATCGCTACTACCAGATCGCCCGCTGTTTCCGCGACGAAGCCCTGCGCGCCGATCGCCAGCTTGAATTCACCCAGCTCGACATGGAGTTCGCCTGGGTGGATGAGGCCATCGTGCAGGACACCACCGAGAGCATGATCCGCCA
>JAEXRB010000311.1 GCA_023438325.1 Pseudomonadota bacterium
GGGCTATACCGCGCGCCATCACACCTTCTTCGAAATGCTCGGCAACTGGTCGTTCGGCGACTACTTCAAGCGCGATGCGATTGCCTGGGCTTGGGAGCTGCTGACCGAGGTCTGGAAGCTGCCGCCCGAGCGTCTGCTGGTCACCGTCTATCACACCGATGACGAAGCCTTCGAGCTGTGGCGCGACATGGTCGGCGTGCCGGTGGAGCGCATCGTGCGCATTGGCGACAACAAAGGTGCGCCCTACGCTTCGGACAATTTCTGGCAGATGGCCGACACCGGCCCATGCGGCCCGTGCACCGAAATTTTCTACGACCACGGCGCCCATATCGCCGGTGGCCCGCCCGGTTCGCCGGACGAAGATGGTGACCGTTTCATCGAAATCTGGAATCTGGTGTTCATGCAGTTCGATCGCCAGCCCGACGGCACCCTCGTGCCGCTCCCGGCGCCATGCGTGGATACGGGCATGGGCATGGAGCGCTTGGCCGCAATCCTGCAGAACGTCCATTCCAACTACGAAATCGATGTGTTCCAAGCGCTCATCGGCAAGGCTTCTGAACTCACCGGCACGCAAGACTTGGAAAACAAGTCGCTGCGCGTGATCGCCGATCACATTCGTGCATGCAGCTTCCTGATCGCCGATGGCGTGCTGCCATCCAACGAAGGTCGTGGCTACGTGTTGCGCCGGATCATTCGTCGCGCGCTCCGCCACGGCTGGATGCTCGGCACGCGAGAGGCCTTCTTCCATCGCATGCTTGGCACCTTGATCGAGCAGATGGGCGAGGCCTATCCGATTCTCGTCGAGCAGCGCGTCACCATCGAGCATGCCCTCAAGGCCGAAGAGGAGCGTTTCGCCGAAACGCTCGAACATGGCATGAAGTTGCTGGACTCGGTATTGCGCGACGACGGCTCCGCTGCTGCCAAGCAGAAGCAGGTGCCGGGCAAGACGGCCTTCACCTTGTACGACACCTACGGTTTTCCCGTCGATCTCACCGCCGATGTGGCGCGTGAGCACGGCTGGAGCGTGGACATGGCCGGCTTCGAGGTCGAAATGGAGCGCCAGCGCGAACAGGCCCGTGCCGCCAGCAAGTTTGCCGGCTCCGGCATGTTGCCGGCCGATCTGGTTGCGACCCTTTCGCCGACCCGGTTTGCCGGTTACGAGCAGGCCGCCGTCGAAGGTGCGCGCGTGCTCGCAATCTTGTGCGACGGCGTGCCGGTAAAGGCGCTGGCGGCAGGCGAGCAGGGCACGGTGATCCTCGATGTCACGCCGTTCTATGCCGAATCGGGTGGCCAGGTGGGTGATGCCGGCGAATTGTCCGCCGAGGCGGTGCTGTTCAAGGTCACCGACACGCAGAAACTTTCCGGCAGCTATCACGGCCATGTCGGAGCGCTCGTGCGAGGCGTGCTGAAGGTTGGCGACAGCCTGCATGCCGGCATCGATACAGCGCGCCGCCAGGCCATCGTGTTGAATCATTCGGCCACCCATCTCCTGCACGCCGCATTGCGCCAGGTGCTCGGCACGCATGTCACGCAGAAGGGATCGCTGGTCGCGCCCGAACGCCTGCGCTTCGATTTTTCCCATTTTCAGCCCATCGACCGTGCGCAACTGGCGCAGATCGAGGCGCTCGTCAATGCACAAATTCGTGGCAATGCCGATGCCGAAGTCCGACACATGGCCATGAGCGATGCGCTGGAAGCCGGTGCGATGGCGTTGTTCGGCGAAAAATATGGCGATGAAGTTCGCGTGCTGCGCATGGGGGAGTTCTCCACCGAATTGTGTGGTGGCACCCACGTCCACAGCACCGGCGACATCGGTCTGTTCAAGATCGTTTCCGAAGGCGGTGTCGCGGCCGGGGTGCGGCGTATTGAAGCGGTGACGGGGCAGGGCGCGCTGGATTACATCGCCGAACAGGAGCGCCGCCTCGAGGCGATGGCTGAGCTCCTCGGCGGCAGCCGTGGCGATGTGGTGGAGAAGCTGCGCCAGGTGTTCGAGCGCCAGAAGCGTGCCGAAAAGGAACTGGAATCACTCAAGGCCAAGGCTGCGGCGGGTGCTGCCGGTGATCTGCTTGCTTCAGCGCAAGTGATCGGAGATATCCGGCTCGTTGCCGCGCGCCTGGATGGCCTGGATGCCAAGGCCCTGCGCGACAGCGTGGATCAGCTCAAACAAAAGTTGCCGGATGCGGTGATTTTGCTCGCCTCAGGCGATGGGCAGAAGGCTGCACTGGTCGCGGGCGTGCAGGGCAAGGCCTTGCAGCGCGTGAAGGCGGGCGATGTGGTGGCCTTCGTCGCGGCCCAGATCGGCGGAAAGGGCGGCGGTCGTCCCGACATGGCGCAAGGAGGAGGCGAGGATGATGCCCGCCTGCCGACGGCGTTGTCCGGTGTCGCAGCTTTCGTGGCGGAAAAGCTCGGTGCCTGAGCCTTCTGCGGTGGTTGCCTGGCGCAACCACCTTGTTTGCAGCCTGTTCAGGGCTTGCGATAACATCTGACATTGTTTTCACGCACAGTTCAGGTGCGTGCCATGGATCGGCTGCATCGCATCCGCGATGCCGCCCGTTGGGGGCCCGCATACGCGGGTCGGGCGTCACAGGGAGTGTATGCAATGTTGATTCTTACCCGGCGTGTGGGTGAAACCCTGATGATCGGGGATCAGGTCACCGTCACGGTTCTCGGTGTGAAGGGCAATCAGGTGCGTGTAGGCATCAGCGCACCCAAGGATGTTTCGGTGCATCGCGAGGAAATCTTCCAGCGCATACAGCGCACGGATGCCGAGGAAAGCGTGTTGATCGAAGTACGCACTGACTGAAGTGCGCCCGAAACAGGCTTTACCGATTCACATCGAACCGTTATCCTTGTCGGCTCCGGTGCCGGCGAAGCCGCCGACACCGGGCGTTCGTTGAGAACGGAGTGATGCCCGAGAGGCCGAAGGGGCTCCCCTGCTAAGGGAGTATAGGGTCAAAAGCTCTATCGAGGGTTCGAATCCCTCTCACTCCGCCACCTCATGGTGGCTTCGTTCGAGCAGTTGCGGGTCTCGATGCATGCCGCGTCGAGGTCGATGGGCTAGGTCAGTTCCTCAGGTTTCTGGCACTTGTCTACGCAGCTCTCACGAAGTTGCTTGAAAGTCCGGCAATGGGCTTGACGAGCGGGAATTGGTTGCCACATAATTCCGCTTCTAGCGCGCCCGTAGCTCAGCTGGATAGAGCACCAGGCTACGAACTTGGGGGTCGGAGGTTCGAATCCTTCCGGGCGCGCCATATATAGAAGCAAAAGGCCAGCAAGTTTACTTGTTGGCCTTTTGCTTTTTCGGGCCCCAAAAATCCTGTCGCAAGCTCGGCAGTGCGGGCCGGGCCCGCAATTGAAGCCTGGGTGAAGATGTCTCGAAAGGTGAGGCTGCCCCGTACATGCATCGCTGGCACTGGACGTGAAGAGGTGCGGTCAAGGATGGCGCCTCACAGCGCTCTGCCGGCCCTTGTTGCGCGGCTTACTCAGGTGCCGGATCTTTCTTCGAGCGCGCTCGCGTGGCTTCGACTTCGATGCGCAGGTGTACGGCATCGTCCACGGCTTTGTCGTGCGCGGTCATGCCGAAGGCGGTGCGATTCAGTGTGGCGGTGGCGGAGAAACCTATCGTGCGGCGCAGGGTATAGGCACTGCGGGCCACACGGTTGAGCGTGATGTCCAGCGTCACCGGTGCCGTGTTGCCGCGGATCGACAGGGTGCCATGCACGCGTGCGGTGGAATCACTGACTGGCTCCACGGTATGGGAGACGAAGTGCGCCTGCGGATGATGTGAGGTATCCAGATAGTCGCGCTTGCCGATGCGGGCATTGAAATCGGCATCGCCCAGATCGAGTGTCCTCACGTCGATAACCACTTCAACGCGCGAGTTGCGCCAGTCATCCGGATCGAACCACAACTCGCCTTGCGGGCGGGAGAAGGTGCCCAAGGCGCTGGAATAGCCATCGTGCCCGACGCTGAAGACGATGCGCGAATGCACAGGGTCTAGCTCGTAGCGCGCTGGTTTGGCCAGGGC
>JAEXRB010000321.1 GCA_023438325.1 Pseudomonadota bacterium
GCTGTCAGCGTCGTCTTGCCGTGATCCACGTGACCGATCGTGCCCACGTTCACGTGCGGCTTGGTCCGCTCGAACTTACTCTTGGCCATGATGCTTCAACCTCGAAATTAAATGAACTTAAACGAAAACTTTGCCTGGGAAGATTCCGGAAACCGGAATCAACCCTTCTTGATGACTTGATCAGCGATGTTCGCCGGAGCTTCTTCGTAATGGTCAAATTCCATCGTGAAGGTTGCCCGGCCCTGTGACATCGAGCGCAGCGAAGTGGCGTAGCCGAACATTTCACCCAGCGGGATCATCGCATTGATGATCTTGCCCGACGGACTGTCGTCCTGACCCTGCAGCACGCCGCGACGACGGCTCACGTCACCCATCACGTCGCCCAGGTAATCTTCCGGACTGACGATCTCGACCTTCATGATCGGCTCCAGCAGTACCGGCGACGCCTTCGCAAAGCCCTGCTTGAACGCCATCGAAGCGGCGAGCTTGAACGCCATTTCGGACGAGTCGACGTCATGGTACGAGCCGAACACCAGCTTCACCTTGACACCGACGACCGGGAAGCCTGCCAGCGGACCGCTGGTGATGGTTTCACGCATGCCCTTCTCAACCGAAGGGATGTACTCCTTCGGGATCACACCACCGCTGATTTCATTGAGGAACAGGAAATCATTCTTGATGGCATCGGCATGCTTGACGCGATCTTCATCGGTCATCGGCGACAGCTCGATCACAACGTGACCATACTGACCCTTACCACCAGACTGCTTGGCGTGCTTGTAATCGGACTTCACGTCAGCCAGGCGAATCGTCTCGCGGTAGGCCACCTGCGGCTTGCCGACGTTGGCCTCGACGTTGAACTCGCGCTTCATGCGGTCGACGATGATGTCCAGGTGCAGCGCGCCCATGCCGGCGATGATGGTCTGGCCGGATTCCTCGTCGGTGCGCACGCGGAACGACGGGTCTTCCTGCGCCAGGCGGCTCAGGGCGTTGCCCATCTTCTCCTGGTCGGACTTGGTCTTCGGCTCGACCGCCATCGAAATCACAGGCTCCGGGAAGCTCATGCGCTCGAGGATGATCGGCGCGTCGATCGCGCACAGGGTGTCACCCGTGGTGACGTCCTTCAGGCCCACCGCGGCGGCGATGTCGCCGGCCAGCACTTCCTTGATTTCCTCGCGGTTGTTCGAGTGCATCTGCAGCACGCGGCCAATGCGCTCCTTCTTGCCCTTGACCGAGTTCAGCACTTGATCACCGGCATTCAGCACGCCCGAATAGACGCGGAAGAAGGTCAGCGAGCCCACGAACGGGTCGGTCATGATCTTGAACGCCAGCGCGGAGAACGGCTCCTTGTCGCTGGAATGACGCTCCAGCTCCTTGGTCTCGTCGTCCACGTCCACGCCCTTGATCGACGGCACGTCGACCGGCGACGGAAGCAACTGGATCACGCCGTCGAGCATGGCCTGCACGCCCTTGTTCTTGAACGCGGTGCCGCAGAACATCGGCACGATCTCGGTCTTCAGGGTGCGCTGGCGCAGACCTTCGACGATTTCGGCTTCGGACAGCTCGCCTTCATTGAGGTACTTGTCCATCAGCTCTTCGCTGGCCTCGGCGGCGGACTCGACCATGTAGGCGCGCGCCTCCTCGGCTTGCGCCTGCAGGTTCGCAGGGATGTCGCGGTACTCGAAGCTCAGGCCCTGCGAGGCGGAATCCCAATGGATCGCCTTCATCTTCAGCAGGTCGACCACGCCCTCGAAGTTGTCCTCGGCGCCGATCGGCACCTGCATCGGCACCGGATGCGCACCCAGGCGCGCCTTCAGCTGGTCACGGACCTTGAGGAAGTTGGCACCGGTACGGTCCATCTTGTTGACGAAGGCGATGCGCGGCACGTGGTACTTGTTGGCCTGGCGCCACACGGTTTCCGACTGCGGCTGCACGCCACCGACGGCACAAAGCACGAACACGGCACCGTCGAGCACGCGCAGGCTGCGCTCCACTTCGATAGTGAAGTCAACGTGCCCCGGGGTATCGATGATGTTGAAGCGATGCTCCGGCATGGACTTGTCCATGCCCTTCCAGAACGCGGTGGTCGCAGCGGACTGGATCGTGATGCCACGCTCCTGCTCCTGCTCCATCCAGTCCATGGTGGCGGCGCCGTCGTGCACCTCACCCAGCTTGTGGCTCTTGCCGGTGTAGAAAAGGATGCGCTCAGACGTGGTGGTCTTGCCGGCATCGATGTGGGCCATGATGCCGAAGTTGCGGTAGCGCTCAATGGGAGTGGTACGTGACACGGGATGCTCCTCGTCTTACCAGCGGTAATGTGCGAACGCTTTGTTCGCTTCCGCCATACGGTGGGTTTCCTCACGCTTCTTGACAGCGCCACCGCGGCTCTCGGCCGCATCCAGCAACTCGCCAGCCAGCTTGCGCGGCATCGAATTCTCGCCACGCTTGCGGGCAGACTCGATCACCCAGCGCATCGCCAGGGCGACACGACGAGTAGAGCGAACCTCAACGGGAACCTGATAGGTGGCACCACCGACGCGACGGGACTTGACCTCAACCGCCGGAGCCACGTTGCCCAACGCCTTCTCGACCAGCTCGAGCGGGTTGGCATTCTTCTCGCCGATGACATCCATCGCGCCGTAGACAATTTTCTCGGCAACCGACTTCTTGCCGCTCTGCATCACCATATTGATGAAGCGGGCAACGGTCTGGCTGTCGTGCTTGGGATCGGACAAGATCGAGCGAGTACCGGGCGAACCTTTACGGGACATGTGCGCACCTGAATTTGAAAAGAACTTGCGAAAAACGGACCTACATCAACCGCAGGCGATGCCGCGGCAAGACGGCATCACTTCGGACGCTTGGCACCGTACTTGGAGCGCGCCTGGCGGCGCTTGGCGACACCAGAAGCATCGAGCGAACCGCGCACGGTGTGATAACGCACACCCGGCAGATCCTTGACGCGTCCGCCACGGATCAGGACCACGGAGTGCTCCTGAAGGTTGTGGCCTTCGCCACCGATGTAGCTGATGACTTCAAAGCCATTGGTCAAGCGAACCTTTGCCACCTTGCGCAGCGCGGAGTTCGGCTTCTTTGGCGTCGTGGTGTAGACGCGGGTGCAGACACCGCGGCGCTGCGGACGCTCGGCGAGCGCAGGAGAAGCACTCTTGTAGGTCTTGGGGCTGCGCGGCTTGCGAACCAGCTGATTGATCGTGGACATGCGTGTAATCCAGCAACAAAACTGTTGAACAAAAAACAGGCCCGGCAGAGGGCCGGCCTGTTTCCTTGAGAAACCTCATGGCGTTGTCGCAAACCGGACCTGTACCGGCAGCGCTCCGAACTTCCCTTTAGCGAACACGAGGAACATCCTGTTCCTCATTTCGATTTACGCCGAAATCCTCGGGCTCGAGACACAGCTACGAGCCAAGAAGCGGGAGTTTAGTGCTTTCCCCAGGCCTTTGCAATACCTGTTGCAGCAAAGATACGGGAATACAACCTTGCACCCACCACACCGACCGCCGGATTTCCTGTCCCGGGCATGAACGGCGGGGAGGTTGCCCTGCCCCGCGCTTGTTCACGCAAACGACGCGGTCGACAACGCGCCTCACCCTTCCCCGGTCGTTTCGACCGAAGCGGCTGCGGCATTTTCGCCCAATCCGTCCAGATTGATTTCGGCCATCGCGTCGCGACGACGACGGTGGTAGGCCAAACCCGTACCGGCCGGAATCAGGCGACCGACAATGACGTTTTCCTTCAGGCCACGCAGGCTGTCGCGGGTACCACGAACCGCTGCCTCGGTGAGGACGCGCGTGGTTTCCTGGAACGAGGCCGCCGAGATGAACGATTCGGTGGCGAGCGAGGCCTTGGTGATGCCCAGCAACACCGGATCGAACTTCGCCGGCATTTCATTGCGACCCTCGACCTTGACGTTCTCCTCGATCAGGCGCAAGCGCTCGGCCTGCTCGCCGCGCAGGTAATGGGTATCACCCGGCTCGGTGACTTCGACCTTGCGCAACATCTGGCGAATGATCGTCTCGATGTGCTTGTCGTTGATCTTCACACCTTGCAGACGATAAACGTCCTGGATTTCCTTGGTCAGGTACGAGGCCAACTGCTCGATGCCCAACAGACGCAGGATGTCCTGCGGGTTCGGCTCGCCGTCGACGATCATGTCACCGCGGGTGACATGCTCGCCTTCGAACACTTCGATCTTGCGGTACTTGGGGATCAGCTCTTCGTGCTCGTTGCCATCGACATCCTTGATGATCAAGCGCTGCTTGCCCTTGGTGTCCTTGCCGAAGCTGACCACGCCCGAGCGCTCGGCCAGAATCGCCTGATCCTTCGGCTTGCGCGCTTCGAACAAGTCGGCCACGCGCGGCAGACCGCCGGTGATATCACGGGTCTTGGATGCTTCCTGCGGGATACGCGCCACCACGTCACCCACGCCCACGGCCGCACCGTTCTGCAGCGTCAACACCGAGCGCGGCGGCAACAGATACTGGGCCGGCAGGTCGGTGCCGGGGATGTTCAGATCCTTGCCATCGGCATCCACGATGCGGACGATCGGGCGCAAATCCTTGCCCACGGTGCCGCGGCGCTTGGGATCGGTGATCTCAACGCTGGCAAGGCCGGTGAGCTCGTCGGTCTTCTCGATGACGGTGACGCCTTCGACGAAGTCGATGAAGCGCACGAAACCGGCCACTTCGGACACGATCGGGTGGTTGTGCGGATCCCAGTTGGCCACGATCTGGCCACTGGTGACGGCGTCGCCATCCTTCACATCCAGCACAGCGCCGTACTTGAGCTTGTAACGCTCGCGCTCGCGCCCCTGTGCATCAAGCACGGAAATTTCGCCAGAGCGCGATACCGCCACAAGGTGGCCGTTGCTGTGCTGCACGGTCTTGAGGTTGGTGAACTTGACCGTACCGGTGGTGCGCACGGCGACGTTGTCCACGGCGGCCGCACGCGATGCCGCGCCGCCGATGTGGAAGGTACGCATGGTGAGCTGGGTGCCCGGCTCACCGATCGACTGCGCCGCGATGACGCCAACCGCCTCGCCCTTGTTGACCAGATGGCCACGCGCCAGATCACGCCCGTAGCACTGGGCGCAAACGCCGAAGCGCGATTCGCAGGTGATGGTGGAGCGCACCTTCACAGCCTGCACGCCGGCATCTTCCAGCTTCACGACCAGACGCTCGTCCAACAAGGTGTTGCGGGTGACGATCGGATCCTCGTCATTGCCCGGCGCGTACACGTCTTCGACCACGACGCGGCCGAGCACGCGATCGCGCAACGGCTCGACGATGTCGCTGCCTTCCACGATCGGGGCCATGGTAAGGCCATGAATCGTGCCGCAGTCGCTCTCGGTGATCACCACGTCCTGCGCCACGTCCACCAGTCGGCGGGTCAGGTAACCGGAGTTGGCGGTCTTGAGCGCGGTATCGGCCAAGCCCTTGCGCGCACCGTGCGTGGAGTTGAAGTACTGCTGCACGTCCAGGCCTTCGCGGAAGTTGGCCTTGATGGGCGTTTCGATGATCGAGCCGTCCGGCTTGGCCATCAGGCCACGCATGCCGGCGAGCTGACGGATCTGCGCCGCCGAACCACGCGCGCCGGAGTCAGCCATGATGTAAAGCGAGTTCATCGACTTCTGGTCGACGATCTTGCCTTCGGCATCGGAAACCTTGTCGGTACCGATGCCCTTCATCATCGCTGCGGCGATCTGCTCATTGGTGCGTGACCAGATGTCCACCACCTTGTTGTAACGCTCACCCGCGGTAACCAGGCCCGATGCGTACTGCTGCTGGATCTCCATCACCTCGGCTTCGGCACCTTCCAGGATCTGCTTCTTCTCGTCCGGGATGGTGAGGTCGTCGATGCCGATGGAAACGCCGGCACGCGTCGCGTAGCGGAAACCGGTGTACATCAGCTTGTCGGCGAAAATCACCGACTCCTTCAGGCCCAGACGACGATAACACTCGTTGATGAGGCCGCTGATCGCCTTCTTCTTCAATTCGGTGTTGATCAACTCGAACGGCAAACCCTCAGGCAGGATCTCGGCCAGCAGGGCACGTCCGACCGTGGTTTCCACGATCGTGTTCTTGGCCGCCACGCTGCCATCTTCCATCACCTCGCGCTGCGGGATACGCACGCGGACGGCTGCATGCAGCTCGACCACGCGGTTGTCGTAAGCGCGCTTCACCTCGGCCAGGTTGGCGAACACCATGCCCTCGCCCTTCTTGTTGATGAGCTGGCGGGTCATGTAATACAGGCCGAGCACCACGTCCTGCGAAGGCACGATGATCGGCTCGCCGTTGGCCGGCGACAGGATGTTGTTGGTCGACATCATCAGCGCGCGCGCTTCGAGCTGGGCTTCCAGGGTCAGTGGCACGTGAACGGCCATCTGGTCACCGTCGAAGTCGGCGTT
>JAEXRB010000355.1 GCA_023438325.1 Pseudomonadota bacterium
GTCAACTTCCGCTACACGGCCGGTGGGTCGGGGAATGTCACGCTGACTTTCTCGACCGCGGGTTCGGCGGGCACCGCAACCACGACGGCGACCATTGCGGTCAGCGGAACAGGTGACCAACGCCTCCAGATTTCTGCTACACGCACCGAGCTTCCGGTAAACGTACATGGCGTTCTCCCGTTCATGGGTTCGCCTTACATGTCTGAAGTCACCGTCACCGTGCGTGACGGCAATGGCCAGCCAGTCAACAAGGAAGACGGGATTCAGGTGTCGCTGAACCCGGTCGACAACACCGGCGGTTTCAGTACGTTGGATGATCCGTCTACCGAATGTGACCTTGCCGAGGGGCTGGACGGATGCGAATTTTACATTCGCATGGGTCAGGCGCCGGTGGATGTGGTAGCGGGCAAGGCGACCATCTTTGTTCACTCGCTCCAGGCAACCGGCACCACCACGCTGACCGTCACCACACAAGATGAGGTGACCAACCAGACGATCACTGCGACCAAGGTATTCACCATTGTTGCCGCAACTCCGCCGCTGCCAACGCAGTTGGCGCTGGATCTTGCCTCTGGTCCGATTTACGTCCAAGGCGCAGGTGGCAACAGCAATGGCTTGCTCGACATCCACGTGCGTGATGCGCTGGGTCAGCCTGTGCCCGATCCAGTGGCGGCGAGTGCGGCTTACAACAACTATCGCCTTGAAATTGTCGGAACCGGGTTGGAGACCGGCTCGGTTCCGGGCGTGGCGCGCTTGAATGGCGTCAATGCTGCCGGTGTCACGGTCAGCGGTTCACGTATCGATCTGCGTACCACCGCAGGCGTGGGTGCGGCGAATTTCATCGCGGGCAATCAAGTGGGTTCGTTCGTGATCCGTCTCACCGCTGATCGCGCGGACAACAACGTAGACAATGGCATCAGCGATCCGGTTTCGGTGGAGCGTTCGGTTGTCGTATCCGACGGCCGTTTGTTCGATCTGGAAATCACTCAGCCGGTCGTCAACGCCCTGACGATCAATCCGGCTGGCGGTGACATCGAGGTCAATGATGATGGAATCGCCATCCCTCCGTCACCGGATGCAACCTACAGCATCACCGTGGCGGTGATCGCGACCGATCGCCTGGGCAATCCTGTGCTGCCGGGTACCCAGATCCGGTTTGGCTCGATCGATGAGCCGCAGGCGACCGGTGTGGGTGACTTCTACATTTCGGGTGGCAATGGTGATCCGCAGGAAGGCGGCACGCTGTTCACGGCGGCGGGTGGTCAATTCCTCAGCGCCGGCGGTGGCGTTGGTCCCGGAGATACGCTCGTCGTGATGGGCGAGGAGGTCATCGGCAATCAGGACTTGGAAAGTGCCCGGATCGTGTCGCAGGTTCACAGCCAGACAAGTCTGAGCGTCGATTACCGTTTCAACCATAACGACACCACCGGTCAGAGCGTGAATTACCAGGGCGTGCTGCCTTACATCATCGGCCGCTCGGCTGATGGCAACATCACCGCGACGGCAGCCACCAACGATATGGGCGTGGCTGTCACCAAGATGAACTATCCGGTTTCCAAGCTGGGCAAGGTGGCCGTGATCTGGGCACAGGGTGATGGCCCGGTTGTCGCCGGACAGCCCAAGAAGGTCACGGATGTCGAGTTCGCATACTTCGCGGGTGTAGCCCCGGCCCGGATGGTGGTCAGCCCTTCGGTGCTGCCCGCCAATACCACTCAAGAAGTCAGCATTTGTTTGTATGACGCGCTGCGGGTGCCGATTGGCGGTGTGCCGATCAATTTCGCTTTCACCAGCTTGTCTGGCGTGGGGCGCGTGGACGGTGTTGCCAACAGCGGGAGTGTGTCGAACCCGACGGCATTCGGTACGGGTTGCACGACGGCTCAGGTACAGACCCAGTCGATGCTTGAATCGAGCGAGACAAAGCTGGTCTTCTCTGCAGCTGGCGCGAGTGGTGAAGTTACCTTCAGCTTCCAGCCATTGGTGCTTCAGGCGTTGCCGAGCGCATTCGCAGGCGGCGGCGGCACAGTGAACCTGCGGTTGCTCAATGCCGCGGGCCAGCCGCAGCCTGGGTTCCAGATCGTTGGAAGCTGTTCGGGTGCAGGTGGTGCTTCGATTTCCATAGAGTCTGGTCCGGGAATCACCGATGCCAACGGCCGCACCACCGCATTAGTTTGGGCAACGGGTCTGGTCGCGTACTGCAACGACTCGCCCGGTAGTGGCCAGTGCGTATTTTCCACAGCTGACGGCTCCGCGACAGCGACGGTTCAATTCCAAGGCGTGGATGGTGGTATTCCGCCAAGTCCCCCGGGGGGTTCTTGTCCGTAAGGCAATTACGGAGGAGCGTTACCAACGAGGGCCGTCAATTGACGGCCCTCGTTGCTTGATGACGGAAAGACCTTAATGATGGGTGCGATATGATCTCCGGACATCAATCTTCATGAGCCGCAGAATCCTTCGCGCCAGTGAAACGCTGTTCCATGAGCATGATCCAGGCCGATCCGCCTACCTGATCGAAAGCGGCATGATTCGCATCTTCGTAGGACAGGGTGACGGCGCATTGACGCTGGCCGATCTGGGGCCGGGTGATTTGGTCGGCGAGATGGCGATGATCGACGATGCGCCGCGCACGGCTACAGCGGTCGCGCTCGAAGATACGGTGCTGCTGGTCATCGACCGCGAGCATCTGGCCGAGCGCGTGGCGCAGACCGATCCTGTCGTGCGTGCCTTGCTGGGTGGGCAACTCAAGCGCTACAGGGCGATGTTGGCGACGATGCGCGGTTTGGATGTGCCGGAGGTCGCGGCAGATGCCGAGGATGTTCTTGCAATCGGCAAGATACGGCTCGAGTCGCAACTACGCGACGCATTGGCCGGGCGTCGCTTGGACATGCACCTCCAGCCGCTCCTTGAGGTTGCGGAGGATCGGGTGGCCGGCTACGAGGCGCTGGTGCGCTGGAACCATCCGGAGCGAGGTTCTGTTTCTCCGGCCGAGTTCATCACCCTGGCGGAAGAAACCTCGCTGATCGTGCCGGTGGGCGAGTACATGCTGGAACAGGCGATCCATGCGCTGGTGGCGATGCGCCAGCGTGGCATCGAGCCATTGCCATTCATTTCGATCAACGTCTCGCCGCGGCAGCTGCGTGAAGCCGGCCTGATTCAGGCGCTGCTGGACCGGCTTCGCGTGGCAGGGCTTTCAACCCATGCAGTGAAGCTGGAAATCACCGAAAGTCAGGTGTTCGATTACCGGCAGGTGGCCGACGTGCTTGCCGCTTGCCGCGAGGCTGGCATCCGTGTGGCGTTGGATGACTTCGGCACCGGTTTTTCCAATCTCAGCCATCTGAACGAGTTGCGTTTTGATACGGTGAAAGTCGATCAGTCATTCGTGCGTGGCATCGATGGCTCGGGGCGAGGTCTGGCGATGCTGGAGGCCATCGTGTCGCTGGTGCGCGCCATTGGCGCCGATGCACTGGTCGAAGGTATTGAAACACCGGCGCAGCTGGATGCGTTGCGGCATCTGGGCGTGCGCTACGCGCAGGGGTATTTGATCGGTAAACCGCTTCCGCTGGCACAGGTGCTGGAAGGTGGCGAAGCGCACGCAAGATAGTGCGCGGCCATCTTGTGGCGGAAGCATCGCGGGGCATGACCTCAGACACGCGCCATGCTCGCGGCAGGCCATTCACCATGTGGTCGTAGAATTGGAACCTTCGTCATCCGGCGCAGGTCCAATCCTGTCCGAACTTCCCTCTTATTCCGACTACGGGCCCTCGCATGGATGGTCACACCGAACGCGCCGATGCGGCGCAGCTGCAATCGGCCTTCGCGCAGTTGCGCGAGCATCTCTCCGACCGCGTGATCGGACAGCCTGCACTGGTCGAACGCCTCCTGATCGCGCTGCTGGCCGATGGGCATCTTCTGGTCGAAGGTGCGCCCGGGCTTGCCAAGACCACCGCCATCAAAGAACTGGCTGCGCGTATCGAGGCCGATTTCCATCGCATCCAGTTCACTCCCGATTTGCTGCCCTCCGACCTTACCGGCACCGATATCTACCGCCCGCAGGAAGGGCGCTTCGAGTTTCAGCCCGGCCCGATTTTCCACAACCTGTTGCTGGCCGATGAGATCAACCGCGCACCAGCCAAGGTGCAGTCGGCGCTGCTGGAGGCCATGGGTGAGCGTCAAATCACCGTCGGGCGCGTGACGTATCCGCTGCCGCCGTTGTTTTTGGTGATGGCCACCCAAAATCCCATCGAGCAGGAAGGAACCTATCCTCTGCCCGAGGCCCAGCTTGATCGGTTCCTGATGCATGTTCGCATCGGGTACCCGGAAGCCGATGCGGAAATGCGCATCCTGGATCTGGCGCGTGCCAAGGCGCGGGCCGATATTCAAGGCGGCGATGCCGTTGCGCCCGTTCGCATTTCCGCCGAAGCCATTTTCGCTGCACGCCGCGCCGTGCTCGATTTGCACATGTCCAAGGAGGTGGAGCGTTATCTGGTGGAAGTCGTGCTCGCCACGCGCGATGCCTCCGGTTATGACGCCGATTTGGGTCGCCGAATCGCGTTCGGTGCGAGCCCGCGCGGCACCATCGCGCTGGAGCGCTGTGCGCGTGCACATGCGTGGCTGGCCGGGCGCGATTACGTCGCGCCGCAGGACATCCATGCCGTGGCGCTCGATGTGTTGCGTCATCGCGTGCTGCTTTCGTTCGAGGCCGAAGCCGATGGCGCGAACAGCGATGATGTGGTGAGCGCCTTGCTCGACCGCATTCCGGTGCCCTGAGTCGATAGTCGATGCACGAGGCAGCCATTCCCGGTGTGCGGTTCGACCTGCGTGAGTTGGTTTCGCTGCGCGGGCAGGTCACGCGTCTGGCGAGGCTGGCGCAGCGTCGCAGTGCCGATACGCTGTCCGGCGCCAATCATTCGCCCTTCCGCGGGCGTGGCATGGAATACGCCGAGTCGCGCCCGTATGCGCCGGGCGATGACGTGCGGCATATCGACTGGCGTGTTACCGCGCGCAGCGGGCGTACCCACACCAAACTCTTTCAGCCCGAACGCGAACGCACCACGGCCGTGGTCTACGACCGCGCACCGGCGATGGCGTTCGGGACGCGCGCCTGTTTCAAATCGGTGCAGGCAGCGCGACTGGCCGCGCTGATGCTCTGGCTGGCCGCGCAGGAAGGGCATCGCGTGGCAGCGGCGGGATGTGGTGAAGCCATCGAGCTGATGCCACCACTCGGTGGCCGGCGCGGCGTGTTGCGTGCGCTTGATGCCTTGACGCGCTGGCAGCCGATGCTCGGAACGCAGGAAAGCGGCAGCGAAGCGACGAACGTCGCGCGTGCGCTGGATGCATTGCGCCGCGTGCTGCGGCCCGGCAGCCAGATCCTGCTGCTGCTGGATCCGCGCAGTGTCGATGCGCAGGTGTCCTCGGCGTTGGCGCGGCTGCGGGCACACCATGATCTGGCGGCTTGCCTGATCGTTGATCCGATCGAGCAGGCAGCACCGCCGCCGGATGACTATCGCATCGGCGATGGCGTTCATATCGGGCACCTGCATCTGGAAACACGCGAAGCACGGCGACGCTGGCGCGAGCATTTTGCCTTGCTGCACGGTGAAGCCGACACACAGTTGCGTCGTGCCGGTGCGCGCGTGGCGCAGGTGGCCACCGATGTCGATGCGGTCGATGCGCTTGGCGCTTTGCTGCGCGGCGAGTCTTCCATCCGATCCCGCGACGAGGCCGTGGCATGACAGCCGCCGGCCCGCAACTGGCCGACATCCATCTGCCGTCTGCGCCGACATGGTGGCCGCCGGCGCCGGGCTGGTGGCTGCTGGCTGTCTTGCTGATCGCCCTGCTCGTCGTGCTGGTGTGGTGGCTGCGCCGTCGTGCGCAACGCCTGCGGTTGCGCTGGATGTTGCGCACCGAGTTCGAAACGGCGCTCGCGCTCACCGCCGCACCGGGCGATGAGGCGCGTCAGGTTGCCGCACTTTCCACTTTGCTGCGTCGCGCTGCGCTGCGTTTTGCGCCATGTGCGGCCACGCTGCAGGACGAAGCATGGCTGCGTTTTCTGGATGGCGACGATCCCGCCAAGCCCTTTTCCGAAGGCGCGGGCCGTCTGCTTCTGGATGGACCTTATCGGCGTGATGTCGACGCCGATAAGGCACGCGCACTGGCAGCAGTCGTAGGCCCACGCCTGATCGCCTTTGTCGGAGCGCGCCATGCTTGAGTTCGCCTGGCCTTGGGCATTTGCTGCCCTGCTGTTGCCGGCGTTGGCATGGCGCTGGCTGCCACGTGCCGGTCATGGCGGTGGCGTCGCGTTGCGGGTGCCGTTCTATGCGGAATTGGTCGGCTTGTCCGGGCACGCATCGAGCCCTGGCTTGCGTGCAGGCCTGTGGTTGCCGCTACTGGCTTACCTGCTGCTGTGCACGGCGGCGGCGAAGCCGCAATGGGTGGGCGACCCGGAAGCACCGCCACAAAGCGGGCGCGACTTGATGTTGGCCGTGGACGTGTCCGGCAGCATGGCGGCCGAGGACATGAGCGTGGCCGGGCGGCGCGTGGATCGCCTGCAGGCGGTCAAGATCGTGGTCGGGGATTTTCTCGAACGACGTGCCGGTGACCGGCTCGGGCTGATCCTGTTCGGCCAGCAGGCGTATCAGATCACGCCCTTGACCTTCGATCGGCACAGCGTGCGGCATCAACTGGATACCAGCGCCGTCGGCTTGGCCGGGCGCGAAACCGCCATCGGCGATGCCATCGGCCTGGCGGTGAAACGTCTGCGCGAGCGTCCGGCGCAGCAGCGCGTGCTGATTCTCCTGACCGATGGCGTCAACACCACTGGCGCGCTGCAACCTTTGCAGGCTGCCGAACTGGCACAGACGCATCAGGTGCGGGTCTATACCGTGGCATTCGGCTCCGATGGACAGCGCGGCCCGTTCGGCATGACCTTGCCGTCGGCTGAAATCGACGAAGCCACGCTGGGCAAGATCGCCGATGCCACTGGGGGACGTTTCTTCCGCGCCCGCAATACCGCCGAGCTGGCCGGCATCTATGCCGAACTGGATCGACTCGAACCCATCGAACAGGCCGGTGAACGCATCCGTCCGCGCCAGGAGTTGTTCGTGTATCCGGCCGCTGCCGCACTGGCATTGGTGCTGCTGGCGCTTGCACTGCAACCGTTGGCCGTGCGCGCGAGGAGCGGTGCATGAGCGCTTTCATCGAACAGTTCCATTTTCTGCGCCCGGCATGGCTTGTCGCCCTGATCTTGTTGCCGCCCATCTGGTGGGGCTGGCGGCGACATGTGCGCCGTGCCGATCCGTGGCGGCGCATTTGCGATCCCCAGTTGCTGCCTTACCTGAGCCAAAGTGCGCCGGGGGCCTTGCGCAGCGGCATGGTGCCATGGCTGTTCGGCATCGGATTCGTGCTTCTGGTGCTGGCCTTGGCGGGGCCTGCTTTCCGGCTCGCTCCGCAGGCCGTGGTGCGGATGCAGTCGCCTTTGATCATCGCGGTGGATTTGTCCGATCGCATGCTGTCCACCGATCTGAAACCCAGCCGCATCGCACGCATACGCTTCAAGCTCGCCGATCTCATCGCGCGCCGCGGCGAGGGACAGACTGCGCTGATCGGTTATGCCGGCGACGCCTTCACCGTGGCACCGCTCACCGACGATGCTGCCTCGCTCGCCGATCTCGCCGCCTCGCTCGCACCCGATGTGATGCCGCTTCAGGGCCAGCGTCCCGATCGCGCCATCGATCTGGCGGTGCAATTGCTGAAGGACGCCGGCCAGACGCAGGGCGAGGTGCTGCTCATCACCGATGCGGCCGATGCACATGCGCAGGAGGCTGCGCGCCGCGCAAAGACGGTGGGACTGAGCGTCTCTGTGCTGGGCGCAGGTACCGCGCAGGGCGCGCCGGTGCCGCAGGCTCGGGGTGGTTTCCTGCAGGACAACACCGGCGCCATCCTGATTCCGCGCCTGGATGCCGATGCACTCGGCGCACTCGCTCGGGCGGGTGGCGGACGTTACGCCGAACTGTCCGTGGACGATGCCGACCTGCGCCACCTTGGCATCGCGGTGACGCGCAACGATGCCGGCGAGGAAGTTCTCGCCGACGAAGATCGCGCCCGACAGGATTGGCGCGATGAAGGCCCGTGGCTGCTGCTGGCGCTGCTGCCGCTGGCGGCGCTCGCATTCCGGCGTGGCTGGCTGGCCTGTCTGGCCGTGATCGTTTTCTTGCCCGCACCGCCGGCGCAGGCCTTGGACTGGGACGCTTTGTGGCAACGCCGCGACCAGCGTGCCTGGGAAGCCTTGCAGCAGGGCGATGCCGCTGCCGCGCGGGAGCTGGCACGAGATCCGGCGCTTGGGGGCACGGCGGCGTACCGCGAAGGTGACTTCCAGGGCGCGATCGAGCAGTTTTCCGCACTCGACGATGCCACCGGCCACTACAACCGCGGCAATGCGTTGGTGCACGCGGGGCGCTATCAGGAAGCCATCGAGGCATACGAACGCGCACTGGAACTGCAGCCGGATTTCCCCGATGCCACCGCCAATCGCAAGGCGGTGCAGGACTGGTTGCGCGAGCAGCCCGAGCAGGAGCCGCAGCAGGGTGACAAATCGCAGGGCGATTCCGGCAGCGAAGGCGAATCGGACTCCTCGTCGCAGCAGGGCGAGTCGCAATCGGGCGAGGAAAGCGAAGGCGAAGGTCAACCCTCCGAAGGCGATGACGCGCAATCGGAGGAAGGCGATGCCGAATCCTCGAAGTCCGAGCAGGGCGATGCACAGGATGCAGAGTCATCCGATGCCTCGCAGGACGGCGAGGATGCCGCAGCGCAGGACGAT